>JAYVJI010000930.1:0-4404 GCA_043769435.1 Verrucomicrobiota bacterium | reverse complement strand
ACCCTATCACTCCCGCTGGCTGGGGCACAAAGCTGGATTTTTCAGTCACAAAAACGCCGGAGTCATTGCCACCACATTTTATGGCCGCTGCCGTAGCGCTGGATGCGATCCTCTCCGGACACGAACCCGCTGGCAACCTCCTGCTGGCGGCAGGGCTGGACAGCACCGGCGGGCTTGTTCCGGCGGGCTCCCTCATGGATATCCTGATGGAAGCCGATTCCGCTCCCATAAAATCGCAGATCATCCTCGTTCCGGAAGGTGCAGCGCTACAGTTGAGTGATTGGCTGGTGCGGCGTCCGCGCGACTGGATGCTACTCTCCCGCCTTTGTATCGTGGAGGCGGCCCATGCCACCGATGCTTTGACGCTCTGTTCCTCATCGCGGGCTCCCGCTTTGACCAGGAGCTTTGCGCTCACAGAGGCCATCGCCGCTAGGCTCAATTCTGCGCCGGCCCCCCTAGCGGAATTGAAGCGTCCTGAGACGGTGACAACCCTAGAGGAAATCATCTCCTTTCAACCCCGGTTCTTATCTGTTAGGTTCCTCCATGCCATTGCTTCGGGAACGGCCCCCCGGCACTTGAGCGTGGGCTCTTCCATGAAGTGGATAGAGGAACAGGCCGGGCCGGTCATTCATGCCGACCGCAAAAAGCATCCGCTCACGGTTAAGAGGAATGGGCTTGCCCTCAGTGCATACGCCCTGTCCTGGGAGGCGCTCGCTGCCGGCAAGGGAATCATCAACCCCGCCTGTTCCGCCTACTTGCGGGAACTCATGATCCTAGCGCGCATGCTGGACCGCTGGTGTGGACGGGTGCCGGTGCCGCCTAGGGGCGGTCCTGTGCCGGATCCATTGGAAGTAGTGGAGCAGACCGCCCGGGTCATGGAACTGCGAAAGGCCGTCAAGGTTCCGCAGCCGGCGGTGGAAAAATAGGGCCGGGTTATTCGCCGGGTTACTCACATTCAGTAAGCCGTTTTCCAAGCGAGCCGCTTGCGCGCCGCCCCAACTATACCACGCATGGCCCATGGCAACCACGACAACAGAACCTGGCAAAGAATCCAAAGCCGAAGCCAGAAAAGGCCCGCCGCTGCAGGGGCCCGGAAAAAAGAAAGCCCAGGGCTCCGGTGCCTCGGCGCTCTATGATCCCGGGCGCGCCATGCCCAGCGCCGTAGACATGGAGCGGTGTGTGATTTCCTGTATGATGCAGGCCCCGGACTTTGCCGTTGGCCTGGCCATGGAGCGACTTGCTCCCGAGTCCTTCAGCGTCGAGTCCAACAGCATCCTTTACACAGTGGTGCGGGATCAATTCGACAAAGGCCTGCCCGTGGATCCGGTCTCCGTTATACAGCTGCTCTATGATCGTAACCTCATTGAAAGCATCGGTGGTCCCGCCACAGTCACCGAGGTCTACACCGCAGCGCCCAACCCCGCGCATGTCACTCACTATGCTGACCAGGTCCGCGAGAAAGCAGTCCTCCGGAACATCATCAAGACCTGTTCAGACTGTATCGGACGCGCCTTTGATGATCAGGAAAACGTAGGGCCGCTTCTTGATGAAGTAGAGTCCCGTATCCTTGGCATTCGCGAAGGTGAAGAGGAAAAGCGCGGCACCCTGACGATGAAGGAGCGCGTCGTGAAAGCGATCGATGAACTGGAGCGCATCGCTGCCAATCCCCATGCCGTCACCGGACTCAGCACCGGGCTGAGCAAACTCGACAGCATGACCGGCGGATTCAACGGCGGGGAAATGATCATCATCGCCGCCCGGCCCTCCATGGGAAAAACTTCCCTGGCCATGAACATCGTCGAGCATGTGGCGGTAGAATTAAACAAACCGTGCGCGGTATTCTCCCTAGAAATGACCGCAGACAGCCTCGTCCAGCGCCTTATTTGCGCGCGGGCTCGCATCAACATGCGCTCGCTTCAAAGCGGACAGTTTATGAACCAGGGCGACTTTCAGCACCTCACCCGCGCAGCCAGCGCGCTCATGGAAAGTAAGATCATCATTGATGACAGCCCCGCTCTTTCCATCCTCGACCTCCGCTCCAAGGCCCGCCGCTTCAAAAAACTCTATGGCATAGAATTAATCGCCGTCGACTACCTCCAGCTCTGCCGCAGCACCTCCAAGCGGGCCGCTGATAACCGTCAGCAGGAAATCGCGGAGATTTCCAGCGGACTCAAAGCGCTGGCCAAAGAACTGAACGTGCCCGTGATAGTCCTTGCTCAGCTCAACCGCGGGCCGGAATCCCGCGGCGGCGGCAAGCCCAAGCTCAGCGACCTGCGGGAGTCTGGCTCCATCGAGCAGGACGCAGACGTCGTCGGCCTGCTTTACAGGCCGGAATACTACGCCGAGGACGAATCAGAGCGCGCCGAAACCAGCGGTCAGGCCGAGCTGCTCATCGCCAAACAACGGAATGGACCCACCGGCGGCGTCCCTCTGAAGTTCATCAAAGAATTCATGAGATTCGAAACCCGGGAAGACGCGGAAATATCAGAGCTGGAATAAACATTTTTTTACTCATCAAGCAGAGCGCATTTTTCCCAAAAAAGTTTCAGGGTTTGGCGATGCAGTGTCGTTGTGCTCCTCGTGAACCTAACGATAATCCTGAAATCTGCCGCTGAGCTAATCACTGCCCTGCCCATTTGGCTTGGCGGAATGGTGGCGGTGTGTGCTGCCGCAGAGTTGACACCCGCTGAGGCGGAACTGAGGGCTTTGAGGCAGAATGGGGACATCATCGCGGCCCGAATGCGGATTGACGAGGCAAGGGGGCGCCTGCGGCAGGCCGGGGTGCGTCCGAATCCCGAGATTCATATCGAAACGCAACACGTCGGAAGATTCCGTGAGGGCTATATCACGGCAGGGTGGATGCAGAAATTTCCCGGAGCTGCCAAATTGCGTTTGGAGAAGGAAGTGTCGCAGGGCCTGCTGGATGCGGCTTTTGCGGAGGTCTTGGTGGCGGAGCGGGCCTTGATCCTGCAAGTCCGCACTCACGCGGTGAAACTGCTGGCGCTAGTGAGCCAAGATGAATTGCGTTCCAAACAAGCCGCGAATGCCAACGAACTAAGCGAGGCTGCGGCCAGCCGGGCTGAAAAAGGGGAGGGATCATCTCTGGAGGCGGCACAGTTTGAGTTGGAGGCCCAACAGCTTCAGTTGGATGCCCTCAAGGCAGAAACCGTGAGGGCGGAATCCCTAGGAGAGTTGCGGAAATTGCTGGCTTTGCCCGCCTCTGAAGCTCTCAGCATCAAGGGACGGCTTGAGGCTCCACACATGATGGTGGTGACGCCAGCCGCGGAATCACGTCCGGAATACCTAGCGGCTCAGAAGCAGGAATCGGCTGCCCTGCGGGCCGTGGAGCTGGAAAAAGCAAGAAAACGTGATGACATTTCTGCTGGGCCTTATTTGGGTTTTCAGCGTTCTGAAGATGCGCCAGACGGCAGTGCCAATGAATCACTCATCGGAATCCGTTTCAGCATACCGTTGCCATTTTTCAGCAAAAATGAGGGCAAAATTCAGGAAGCGGAAGCACATGCGGCCCGCCTTGAGGCTGAGCGAAAAGCGCTCGCTCAACATATCATCGCTGACAATGCCGCTGCGAAAGCCCGCCTGCAGACTCTTGCCAGGCTCATCCACGAAATCAACTCAACACTACTCCCAAAAGCAGAGGAACTGGAAATGAAACTGAGGGATGCTTACGACAAGGGACTGCTGCCCAACACATCCGACGTGTTGCGGGCTCGGGAAAAACGGCTGCAGTTTGAACACTCACGTCTGGATGCCTTGCGGGATTTTCACCTGCTGCTAGCCAGCATGGGGCTGAGGGACGGAGGTCGGCCATGACCTGGCAACTTGCGCCTTTATTTTCTCACGCTATGGCT
Source organism: Verrucomicrobiota bacterium (assembly GCA_043769435.1). Taxonomy (GTDB): domain Bacteria; phylum Verrucomicrobiota; class Verrucomicrobiia; order Verrucomicrobiales; family V1-33; genus JAYVJI01. Next base: position 535 of record JAYVJI010000930.1, on the reverse strand, counting down.
GCTGGAAGCGGCCAATGTCGAACTCTAGTTTCTTAAAGCTTAAAACAATGACGCGATTAATTTTATGCCTTATTATTAGTGCATTTTACTTGCCCGTGACGGCCGCGCGGGCGGCGGAGGAAGGTAAAAAAGGCGATAACATGGTGCTGCTGGACGCTCAGGGTGTGAAAAACCTGAAGCTCAAACTTGTTGAGGCCGAGGAAACGGAGTTTGAAGAATCCGTTTTTGCCTTGGGCCGCATCGAGGTGCTTCCAGGGAAGAAAGCCGTGGTGAGCACGCGGATATCCGGCCGGGCGACGACTGTCATTGGCCTGCCGGACATGCGATGCGATGCGGGCGATGAGCTGCTCTGGGTGGAAAGCCGCCAGGCTGGCGACCCGCCTCCCATACTGCGCGTGGATGCTCCCATCAGCGGGATCATTGGCACTGTCTCGGTGGCTCCGGGGCAGCCCGTGACCCCGGACTCTGCCTTGATGGAAATCTATGACCTTAGTGTGGTGGAGGCTTCTGCCGCCGTGCCGGAGCACTATGCCAG
>JAYVJI010000929.1:0-3266 GCA_043769435.1 Verrucomicrobiota bacterium | reverse complement strand
CGCGCCAGGTGCGGAATGTATTCGCGCAAGCCGCCCGTCGCCGTGCCCGCGCCGCCCGGCAATTGCAGGCTGTGCGTTGCATCGTAGACCACCGGGTAGCCGAAGCCGCGCATCACCGGCAAGCCGCGCATATCCACCACCAGGTTGTTGTAGCCGAAACTCGACCCCCGTTCGGTCAGCATAATCTCGCGGCAGCCGCAGGCTTCCAGCTTCTCGACGATGTTCTTCATCTCCCAGGGCGAGAGGAATTGGCCTTTCTTGACGTTGACGATGCGCCCGCTCGCGGCGGCGGCGTTGAGCAAATCGGTTTGGCGGCAGAGAAAGGCGGGGATTTGCAGGATGTCTACGTATTCCCCGGCCGTGGTCGCCTCCTCCACGCTGTGGACATCCGTGGTGACCGGCACGCCCAGCTCCCGGCCTATTTCGCCCAGCAGTCGGCATCCCTCTTGGCAGTCCATCCCGCGGTAGGATCCGCCGGATGTCCGGTTCGCCTTGTCATAGGATGCCTTGAACACAAACGGCACCCCCTCCTCCCTGGCTATCTCCTGCAGCGCCCGGGCCATTTCCCACGCAAAGTCCGGGGATTCGATCACACACGGACCCAGAATAAACACAGGAAGCCGCCCGTCCATGCAGAGCGGGCCGAGGGGTATCTCAGGTAGGGTGACACCGGGAGGGATAGTCATAAAACGCGTATCCCAACACAGGGCCGAAATGGATGCAATGCAATAGCAGGCAGCTTTTTCAGCAGCGAATCAGCGAATCTCCCGCCGTCCCGGCCCGCACACATCAATTTCCCCCGGCAGCAGCTTCCGAGATGCGAACTCCCTCTCGGAGCGCCGGGATCGCCGGGCACTCAGGTGCCGCGGGGTTTGACATCATAGCACAGCAGCATGTCCTGACCTGATCGCGGATGTAGAGCTTGCCATTTGCGATGCTTCATCAGCCGCACCTCCCAGCCCAGACTGGTAAAGTCCGTCACCAGAAATTCCAAACCGAGCGCCAGATGCAGCCGAAACTCCACCCCCGGATGCCGCTGCATCGCCTGCGGCGTATAGCGGATCAGCGGCTCCGGTGTGCCGAGAGGAGCAGATAACTACAATTAGTGATTAGTGTAAGAAATGATTGGCGTGCCAGCCAATCCGAGCTAATGTCTGCTCCGCCGCGCTAATGCAAAAACCTGTTGAAAGGCTTGACATGCGTGATAGCGGCGTGGCCCTATTGGCCATGACCCACCGGGCCACGCCCTCTCTAAAATGACTCTCACAGCGGTTCCAGATCAATTCAGCGCACCAAACGAAGTGCGCATTCCTGCATTCCCAATTCAAACAGAAATTACATGTGACGAATGGGAGCCGCGCAAGGACTCTGAACCCGCGATAGTGCCCAGCGTTCTGTTCGATGAGGAAACAGTGCGTGCTATTAATTGGAAGGCCGTGTTTGGCTTCTAAGGTCTAAGGTGGAGGTTTTCCCCCCGAGTTTGGACACGACCAATACACCGCACATGTGGCCGCCGCCGTAATCAATGCCGTTCTGCTTGCTCACGAGGCCTCCGATCTGGAGGCTTTTCAGCGTGCGCCGTGTGCAACCGATCCTGGATTGCAACGCTTCATTGTTCTCGGAAGATTTGATCACCTGATTCTGCATGTCGGCGAGTCTGCCCAGCCCATAGTCAGCGGCCTTGCCGCAGCGGGAAACGCCCGATCCGCCATCAGTTGTGCTTATGCGGGGCACATGCTGGCACCGGATGGCTTTCAACCGGCAGAGTGCGCAGCGACTCATCCCATCCTCGGATTCTGCTCGTTGCGACTCGCGCGCCGGGCGCTGAAAGAAGCGCGGAGTTTTGATTTCCTCAGGCACTTCATGGAGAAAGAGTTTTCAGAAGCGGGGGACATCAAATGGGCGGTGGCGTCCACCACCGGCTGGGAAGATGTCATCGTGCTGCTCTTCGGGAAAAGTTTCAACGAAGTGAACCGGGCTGTAGGAAAACTGCGTGGCATGCACGCTGCCAATGCTTGTTTGCCCTGCACTGTGGACACTGAGGATGGTTTTCATCACCTTGTGCTTACGAGTTGCACATTGCCGGCCCTTGCCTGCCGGTGGCACGGGGAATGGACGTCGGCGGACACCGAATCGCTGCTGGCCAGGGTCCGCGCAGACGAGTGCCTGCATTGGGCCATCCGAGTTGAGATTTACCCCGGTCATTGGGATGCCTGTGCAGCCTTGCTGCGCCAGCGATGTTTTGACGAAGGGATCGCAGTGGACATCACTCCGCTCTTTGGCCAGGCGGACCTTCGTATTTCACCTGTTGGAGACGAGGCTGCTACTCACCGTGGATTGATCAAGCTTCTCACTCAGGTGATTTTCCCCTTGGAGGTAATGCCCAACACAGTCCTTCGCACAGTGGAGACGCGTCTCATTCCGGGTTTTGCCGGCTACGAGGAGGACGTTGGTGCCGGGCACAAATCCACGCGCAAGATACGCCAGCTTGCCCCGGACCTCGCTGAGTCCTTCCGCAGTAATGCCCTCCCCGCGCTCCACGCAATGGGCACGCCGCCGCACACGCTTCGCGCTCTGGAGGAGACGATGGACCGGCTGCAGGGGATGGCCCACGACAGACTGCACGGCGAGGAATTTCACACGCTCCACCGACTCGCCACCACATTCATCGACGCCGTCGTTGATCTCCGCAGCAAATCCAGCACCAGTGATCCTCATTACGAGGAGCAGGTGCGGACACTGCTCCGGGACATCTCTGACTGGCAGCTTTATCTTGAACGCTGTATCGCCGACCGTTTCCGAGGCCCCTATCCCGCAGGAGACAATATGATGGTCCGCATCGGCAGCCATCACGGTACCCATCACCGTTTTCTTGTCGTCATGGATCATTTCGCGCAGAAGGCTTATGATCTCGCGCGCACGCGAATCAACGAAAAGCTTGGCGTAGCAGCCGTGCCCAAGGCTGCTCTGGCCACGTTTATGGGGAACTCTCCTTCGGCCTACGCCACTAGCCACACCATCAGTCGGCTCCACTGTGGCTTTACTGATCTGCCCGCCACGTTGGTGCAGCGTATTCAGGACTGTCATCTTGTCGCGCATGAAACGGGGCACCATGTGATCCGTGCTTTTTTCTCGAAGTATCCAGTCTTCGAGCCCTTCTCACAGCGGGACCGCCACGCCAGCCTCAGCGCCGAGGCTGTTTTGATGCTTGAGGCAGCCGGATGTAACTCTGAAGAAATTGCCTTCCTGAAGAACTCCGTCTTCTC
>JAYVJI010000928.1:0-2602 GCA_043769435.1 Verrucomicrobiota bacterium | reverse complement strand
ATTGTGCAGGATTGCTGACACCGGCCGCGGCAAGATCCATGAGTCCATTCCACGCATCTGCAGTGCCATCAATCAGCGCCGGTGCAGACGACCCCTGATGAAGCACATCCCAGTCTCCGGCGGTGCCGCCGGAATATGCCGCGCAGTATTCCGCCTGAGGCCGCTCATGCAGATCATAGATACCCCAGTAGAGGCCGTTGAGACACAGATGCACATACCGGCCCCGGACCGCAGGCAGGCCCATTTCCAATGCTGTGGCTCTGATAAACTGGTCCCGCATGTAGGTCGCATGGTAGGCATTGTCGTTGTGGTCGGCTTTGCCGCCCCGGGTCCTCACTGCCCAGCTGTCATGTCCACCGCCCCTCAGCACCAGTTGCTCAAATTTTTCCACAGGTGATCCCGCAAACAATGGAAACGTCAGCGCACCATCCGCATCTGGCCCTGTGAAGTCCAGCCGGAAAGGCTTTTTGGCAAACTCCCGGGCCGCTGCACCGTGAATCTGCAGCGTGGCCCGGGTCGTGAATCGTTCCGCCGGGGCCAGAGGGTTAAAGTATTCCACACTGACGGGAACCTCCGCATCGCTATGACGCAGGTTGCCGTGTAGTCCATCCTCGCCGAAGATGGCATCCCGCCCGCCGTTAATGCATAGGACGGGGAACGACTGAGTAAGCGCCGGGATCACCTGCGGCCCCGTCACCGCATTGTTAGTCACCTCCGTATTCATGCCGTAGTCGGCTCGTATCTTCCACCCGTTGTTGGGAAATGAATTTCCCCATGAGAAAGAAAAACCAGCGGGAAAATCGGGCTGCGCTTTCCACGTTCCGGCAAAAACGTAAGTAACCGTATCTTTATTGGAGGGAACCATGCCTTCGCTGAATGCGCGCACCTGCAGGACCGACGTGGTGGAGATATTCACCGGTCCAGTGTAGAGGATGCCGGTGGACTGATCCGGTACCGAGCCGTCCACCGTGTAGCGGATTTCAGCGCCCGGTGTGGCGGTGGACAGGGTCACTGGAAAGGCCGCGCTGTAGAACCCGGCGGCCACGCTGAAATGAGTGTCCCGGACGTAGTCTGCAAAGCCGGAGGCGACGTTTTCCTCTCCAGGCGTGGGCGACATCCAGCCTAATCCCCCTCCTAGGAATGTGCCGTAGGTCAAGCCTGAGAATTGAGGCGGATAAAGTGGATAGCAACTCTGACAGATCCCGCCCGGGGTCACGAGTCCTAGGTATTCCCCCTTGGCCGAAAGCGTGAAGTTCGTGTGCAGCTGGCGCGCTGGATCCCGGTGGTCTAGGCCCGACGCCCACACCCGCAGGTAGCCATGTGCAGGGATGGAGACCGCAGGAAACACCCACTTGCTAGGCAGGGCGACATTATCTGTTAGCGCCCAGCCCAGCATATTCACCTCGTTGTCTGTGTCGTTGCTCAACTCTATCCAGTCAGACAAGGCTCCGGTATCATCCACATCCACGCTCCGGCTCGAGGCGGCGAATTCAGATATCACCGGGGCTGCACCTGCGGGCAAAACAATGAGCGACGTTAAGATGCTGCAGAAAAATCGAAGCAGAGGGATCATGGGAAAGCTTGCAGGACACATAAATTTTAGGCATATTATCCGGTATTGATCTGGGCTACAAGGGCTACAAGCTCCAAAGCGACCCGGGCCGGGCATTGACACGGACACGGCATTGACACGGACACGGATGCTTTTTACTTGGAAGTTCCGCTGCCCTCTCGCCGTTTCTGTGTTTGCTTCCGCCACGGCGAATCCAGCACCCTTTACCCGAATCACATGTTCCATACCAAATTAATGCCGCTCGCGGCCATTGTTGCGAGCGCCTGCCCGGCAAGCGCTCAATCCCTGTTACAGCTGCAAAAGGGCGACCACATCGCCATCGTCGGCAGCGGACTTGCTGACCGCCAGCAGCACCACGGCTGGCTGGAGGCACTCATCCATAAGGCGAATCCGGACCTCGAACTCACCGTGCGCAACCTAGGCTTTGCTGCGGACGAGGTTAATCTCCATCCCCGCAGCGATGAGGTGCCGACCACGGATTACTTTCTGAATATGAAGCCAGGTAGACTCGCCACCAAAGCCGGCGGAACTGATGTCGTCTATACTTCCGGTGCGGACTTTCATGCCAGCGTCATCCTAGCTTATTGGGGATTCAACGAATCATTCAAGGGAGAGGGCGGCTTGTCTGAATTCAAATCAGCGCTGCGTGACTATCTCCAGAAGCACAGCACAGCAGACTACGGCAAAGGAAAGCCGCGCCTAGTGTTACTCTCACCCATCGCGCACGAAAACGTGAAGGATCCGGTCAACTATCCTGACGGCATAGCTAACAACAAAAACCTGGAACTCTACGCGGCGGCGATGGCGGAGGTGGCGAAGGAAGTGAATGTGCCCTACGTCGACCTGTATCATGCCTCGCTCGATCTCTACAGCAAGGCCTCCAGTCCGCTGACCATCAATGGCATCCACCTCAGTGAAGAGGGAGACCGGCAACTGGCACCGGTGCAGTATAGGAGCCTGTTCGGGAAGGAGGCACCAAAGAGCGACGACCCCGTGGTGGGGAAAATCCGCGAGGCCGTGCTGGAGAAA
>JAYVJI010000927.1:0-3310 GCA_043769435.1 Verrucomicrobiota bacterium | reverse complement strand
AATACCGGGACCGCGGGCCAGTAGCGGCACTCTGAGACCCGGCTCATACATGAAGCGCTTATCATAGAGACCCATGTCCCCTAGGTAAAATCCATTGTCCGCAGTATAAATCACGATGGTGTTAGCGGCGAGGTCATTCTGATCAAGATAGTCCAGCACCTTGCCCACGCCATCATCCACCCCCTGCACACAGGCAAGGTAGTCCTGCATGTAGCGTTGATATTTCCATTTAGTCAGGGCTTTGCCGGTGAGCTTCACCCCATCAACAGAAACCTCTGCAGGCTTCTCGTTGAGCCATTGATTCAGAGCAGGGCCCTTGAGATCCGCAGGAGGGGTCAGCTTGAGGTCATTGCGGGTTAGATCGCCGGACACGGTTTGTTCATTGATGGGCAGCGCCGTCGGCCTCGTGGCATAGTCATCCCAAAGCGTCGGCGGCTCGGGAATGACTTTGTCTTTGAAGAGTGCCTTGTTCCGCTCATCCGGGAACCATCCCCGATGCGGCGCCTTCTGGTGGAGCATCAGGAAGAATGGCTTATCCCGCGGCCGCGTTCTCAGAAATTCCAGCCCGAGGTCGGTGGTGACCTCGGTGCAGTGGCCCTGGATTGTGAGCTTGTGCCCCTGGACGAGGAAGCCGGGATTCTGGTAAGCACCTTGCCCCGGCAGGACGATCCAGCGGTCAAAACCAGTGGGGTCTGAGCCGAGGTGCCACTTGCCGATCATGCCAGTGTAGTAACCACCCGCGCGAAGTTGCTTAGCTACGTTGTCGCGGGAGCCGTCAAACCGGTTGAACACAGGCACCCCGTTAATGTGCGAATACTGCCCGGTGAGCAGCGTGGCGCGGCTGGGCGTGCAAATGGAATTCGTCACAAATGAATTTGCAAATCTAGTGCCCTCCCGTGCCAGCCGGTCAATGTTAGGGGTTTGGTTCACCTTTGATCCATAGGCGGAAATAGCGTGCTGGGCGTGGTCGTCAGGAAAGATGAATATGATGTTCGGGCGGGCGGGCGCTGCGTTCAGGCATGACATGGCCATGAGAGGCAGGAGTCGGAGGAAGTGTTTAAGCAGCAGCGATTTCATCTGGAATATGTTGGAGTATGAGTGACCTAGCGGACTGGTTCGCGCGGCCGTTGATGGGCCAGACCCTAGGATTGACGGAGATTCAAGGGGCGGCCCGGGAATTCACGCACGCGTCCACGGCGGAACTCAGTGACTTTCCACCCCGGCGGCTGGCCCATGATGAAAAATCAAAACTTTTGTTGCGGGTTTAGACAAACGCCATTCAGTGGCACGCTCTTGCCGCGCTGGAGCTTTCCTATTCCAAGGGAACCCCGTGACCGGCCCCGGCATCCATCCTCTTTCCTCTACCACTGCTAACTGCATGATCGAAATTAAAAACCTAAGCAAGCGCTTCGGCCCGAAACTGGCCGTGGATAACCTGAGCCTGTCTGTTTCAAAAGGAGAAGTGCTCGGATTTCTCGGGCCGAACGGTGCCGGAAAGTCCACTGCCATGCGAATGATCACCGGCTACCTGCCCCCGACGATGGGCACCGTGACCGTGGGCGGCAATGACATTCAGGACTCTCCCAATGAGGCAAAAGCACTCATCGGCTACCTGCCGGAAAGCGCGCCCCTTTATCCCGACATGACTGTCGAGAGCTTCCTGAAGTTCGCGGCTTCCCTCCGCGGCCTGAGCGGCGCTACCCGGTCCCTGGCTGTCGACAAAGCCATCGATACCTGCTTTCTCCAAAAAGTGCGCCGTCAAAGCCTAGACACGCTCTCCAAGGGCTACCGCCACCGGACCTGTCTCGCGCAGTCCATCGTTCATGACCCGGAAGTGCTCGTGCTTGATGAGCCTACAGACGGTCTCGACCCAAATCAGAAAGACGTCGTCCGCCACCTCATCAAGGACATGGGGCGGACCAAGGCGATCATCTTTTCCACTCACATCCTTGAAGAAGTGGAAGCCTGCTGCAGCCGCGCTGTCATCATTGATCAGGGGCGGATCGTAGCTGACGGGTCTCCGGATGATCTCAAGCGCCGGGCCGCACGTGCGGGCACCGTGGAAGTGAAAATCCACGGCAGCGGCGTCAAAGAGGCTCTCTCACGCCTCTCCCACGCGGCCTCTGTGGCTGGCGACGACAACGGCTCCGGCTTTACGGGGGATGTCATCCCCAAGGGCGGTGCCAAGGGCGGCGTCCTCACTGCACAAATCTATGACCTGTGTCGCGAGCGCGGCTTCCAGTTGACCGAACTGCACGAGAATGCCGGACGCCTGGATGACATGTTCCGTGAACTCACAAGCGGCGGCAAAGCCTGATCGCCCAACTTTTCCTCCACCCATTTTCCCAAAAGTTATGCGTCACCTTCTGACCATTTTTAAGCGCGAGATAATCGCTTATTTCACCACCCCGCTCGCCTATGTCCTCATCTTCATATTTGCGCTCTTCAGCTTGGGGCTCACCATGTATTTTGGCGGATTGATCGAGCGCGGAGATGCCTCTTTGACTTCATTCTTCAGCTTCCATCCATGGATCTACATGGTCTTCGGTCCCGCCATCGGAATGCGCCTTTGGTCTGACGAATACCGTCAGGGAACGACTGAACTATTGCTCACTATGCCCATCAGCCCTTGGCAGGCTATCGCCGGGAAATACCTTGCCGCACTCGTCGTGCTGGCCGTAGCGCTGCTCAGCACGGTGGGCATTGTCATCCAGCTCTACAAGCTGGGTGCGCCGGATGGCTGGACCATCTTTTCCGGATACATCGGCAGCTTCTTGGTGGGCGCGGCAGCCATCGCCATCACGACCGCCATTTCTGCCATCACCCGGAACCAGATCACTTGTCTTCTGGCCAGCATCGCCATCTGCCTGCTGCTGGTCCTCTCCGGCATGGGGCCTATTGTTGAAGCCGCTACCAACTACTTCGGTGAAGGCTTCGGCTCGTTCGTCAGCCGCGCCAGTTTTCTCTGGCACCAGATGGAACTGGGGCGGGGATTGATTCGCCTGCAGTCTTTGATCTACTTCGCCAGCGTCATCGGCTTCTGCCTATTCCTCACCAGCGTGGTCATCCGCTCCAAGCGTTCCTGATCAACCAACCACCCCCTACCCAGACTCACCCATGAGCACAGAAACAAACGTACGTAAAGGCCCGGGTTGGATTACCGGGGCCGCCGGAGCTGCCGTTGTCGGTGGTATCGCCGTCTTCTCCAATATCTTCGCGAGCTACAGCAATGGCCGGATCGATATGACCGCCAACAACGTTCACACCTTGACCGAGGGGACAAAGAATATCCTCGGACGCGTGAAGACAC
>JAYVJI010000926.1:0-5001 GCA_043769435.1 Verrucomicrobiota bacterium | reverse complement strand
GCAGCGGCTTTGCTCCTTCGAGTTCATTGAAGCCAACAAATCGAATTGGAAGCAGGTCAATGCTTGCCTGCTCATCACGGGAGGCTCCAGCATCTACCAAGGGGTAACCCGAAAACACAACCTGCGTCTAAAGTTTGATACCACGCACGGGGAGAAGTCATTTATTTACACCTCAGGACTTTTTCCTGACCTAACCGGAGTTCCTGAGTTCAAATCCCTGCACCTTAAGAACCCGACCCATGATTCGTGGGCAAATACTTGGTTAGAATACAACGGCCCCGCTGGGAACCTCAATGGCGCCGGAGCCTATTCCGTTGGCGATGTAGCTACTTATTGCAACGAGGCATGGGCCAAGGCCACGCATCAAGCTATGGGGCACGATGCACCACGCTTCCGCTGGGTGCATTTGTTCTTAAATGGCATCTACTGGGGTCCGCATCAACTCAATGAGCGAGTCGATGACGACTACATGGACAGCCGCTCTGGCACGATTCCCCAACCCTTTGATGTCATCAAGCAGGGACCGGAAGCACTTTCTGGTGATCTAACCACCTGGAACGCCTTTATCGTAAAGTGCCAAGCTGTGGAGACAGCCGTCGCTGCTGACAAGCCCGCCAAATATACCGAGGTGCAAGCGCTTCTGAATGTTGATAACTATATTGATTACCTCATCACTAATCTATACTGTCAGAATGACGACTGGCCGGATAACAACTGGCGGGCCGCTCGAAATAGGAATGGCGGTCTATGGACTTTCCTCGTCTGGGATGCCGAATGGTCATTCCGTCCGGGAGAGCAGACGACAGGTCTTGGTGGGCGGTTTGATTTGACATCACGTCTGACTGCAGGCGGTGCTGTGGAACCTCACATGTCACTGGTGAGTTATCAGCCGTATAAGACCAGATTCAGCGACCAGCTTAAGAAGCACTTCTTTGTCGTTGCGGGGGATGCCACCAGCGGATGTATGGCTGTGGTAGGGGGAGTGGATCGAAATGTCACGCGGTTCCAGACCGAGATGGATCGATTTGATGACGTGATCACCTGCGAATCCGCACGCTGGGGATACATGGAAAAACCCACCCCGTATGCCGAAGCCGACTCAACATACCTCTCAGGCAAGCCCTTCGGTGATTGGGTCCGGAATACGAATTACACCAAGAACACATGGCTTCCCGCACGTAGAGCCTACTTCTTGGGAGTTATGCAAACCAACGGCCTCTACATTCCATGAAGCCTCGACACTGTTCAGTTATTGTTTCGCTTGGTTTACCTGCCTTGTTGGGTTGTGTTCAAGGCGCGACCATCACCTTCCCTACTCCCGGCCAGCCGCAAGCTGGCCCAACTACAATTATTCAATCCCCGGGGATAATTGATGTGTGTGGCAGCCTAAATGGAGGTGTGATTTCACTTAATCCAGACAATACAGGCGACACCCTCGACTACCTCAAGTTCGAGGTGCTCACGACATCCACCGTCCGCATCGATATGCAGGCCGGCGGCGCTCGCCATTTACTCGGAGTCTTTATTGGCGTCACTACTGAATTCGGCTTCCCAACCGGATTCCCTTATTACCTTTCAACACCGTGTGCGAGTGAAGGATGCATTACCGTTCCAAGAGAAAATAGTGCTTCCGGCGATGCCTACGTGGAGGGACTTTTGCCTGCGGGGATATATGTTCTAAGCACTGGAAGGTCCGACCACACCAGCTACGACATAGGCGACGGCTTCACTCCGCTGAATCCGGAAGGAGGAGGATTTATTGTAGGCACTTACACTTACCAGATCAGAGGCAACGTCCGAGGCTTGGAGTTCTACGACGGCAATCTGAACGGGACTTTTACCGTGACCACGATTCCAGAACCGAGCACCGCAGTCCTTATTGGCGGAGGCACAGCTTTACTTTGGCATCGCAACGGCAACGCCCGGAAGCAGAACAAGGCGCTGCAGCGAACAGCTAGGGGCTGGGTAGTTTCAACGCTTGGTTTAGTTCGTAAGTGCCTTGGCTTCGGTGGAGCGCTGCCCCGCCCCTAGCTGTCGCTGAGCTTGAACGTTCTGCTTCACAATCCACGCATCCTGTGCAAACATCAGTCAACCCATAGCCAACCCAAGACACGCCAATGAAAACAAAACCATCGACATTCCTAGCACGCACTGCGTGCGTGCTCCTCGCCTGCGGCGGCTCCGCCGCCGCACAGCATATTCCAGACCCAAATGATCCCGTCATTTTGCCAACGGATGCGGAAGTTGAGCAATTCGTCAAAAACATTCGGGAGTCGAACCTCCGACTATTGGCAAGAGACCCAGACGGGTGGGACGACTTGGATGTGATGATTTGGAAATCTTACGACAAAAATTACAAATTTGAGCCGGGCAACAAGACCAAAGACACTGATGGTGACGGCATGAGCGATTACGAGGAAATGCTCGTGAATCGCAACCCTACCTACAAGGAACCTATTTACACCAAGGAGCAGCTCATTGAGCAAGTCCGCCAATCTCGTCGGCAGTCAATCGCGGCACAGCGCAAAGGGCTCGCTGATCTTATGCCGCGGATCACGGCGGGGCTGCAGAGGGCGGCCCAAGGCCGCCCTCTGCCAGCCCGCGTGACCGAGGTGGCAAACCGCGAGGCCGATGCCGTTGCGGAGAGGGAGCGAAAGCTAGACTTGGCAGAGGCCTTCATGACGCAGCACGAAGCCCGCCGAATGAAGGCCATGAAGGGCATCACGCCTGAAGTGCGCAAGGTTCTCAATGAAGCGGGCATTACTTCGGTCTCAGGCGTATCGAGCGGCGGTTTAGAGTTGGTAGGCCCGGACAACGCCACCGTGGCTGCCAGCAGTCAGACCAACGCGCTGTGGCCCGGCGGCACCTCGACGCTTCCAGACGTCACTGGATACTCAGCCGTAGAGGCTAGATGGCGGCGGATGGGCATTTGGGAAGCAGGTGGCGGGGTGTTGGCTACTCACGCTGCATTTCAGTTTACACCTCCTTTACCCGCCCCACAGGTCAGCCTCTCGCGTGTTGTCCAAGTAGATAACCCTGTCGCTGAGGGTTTAGGCATTTTCAGTGACCACGGGACCCAAGTTGCTGGAGTCATGGGCGCCGGGGTGGCCAATCTGACTGCCCGCGGTATGGCTTACGAGGGGCGCTTGCTCGCCTACGGCTCGGTGAACGACACTGCCGAGATGATGGCCGCTGCCGCTACAGGGATGACAGTTTCCAACCATTCCTACTCCTTCCGTTACGGTTGGTTGCGGTCTGGCGGTGTTTCGTATTGGCTGGGCCGGGCTGCTGCTGGAGAGGATCCCCGGTTCGGTCTTTATGCTGGGCAGTCTCGGGAGATCGACCTCGTAGCGAACGAAAACGAAAACTACTTGTCCTGCTGGTCGTCAGGCAATGAGGCTGGCTGGGCTGATGCAGGTCCGGTGAATACGACCACCGGACAATTGCCCACAACGCTCAGCTATTCTCGTATTCATGATGATGATGGAGATGGCATTTTTAATATCGCTACATCGCAGACAGCCCTGCATCCTTCTGATGCGGGTGCTCCGTTGCCGGGCTCCGTCACGGGAACAACTGGTAGTGCGGGGACTACAAATTGGCCTATCGGGATAGGGTTGCGCACGCTGAAAGCATCCGCCACAGCCAAGAACAACTTAGTTGTCGGCAATGCGGATGATTTGCCATCGGGATACGTCAATGCCGCAGGAGTGGCCATCTCGTATTCAAGCAGCAGAGGACCTACCGATGATGGACGAATCAAGCCTGATTTAGTCGCCAATGGAACGACCGTTACCTCGACGGCTTACCGACTTGGAACGGCAGCTACGCTTGCAAATAGCAGCTTTGAATCTCCTTTTATTCCGACCAGCGGAGGAGAAGTCACGGGTGTTACTGGCTGGACATCTGAACCAGCGGGTTCAGCCAATGTAAAAACGCTTTATCTCAACAAATTTGCATCAAATCTGTCTCAAGTTGCACGCATCAACACTTCGGGCACCCGGATTTTCATCGACGTTCCCGCAATCACGTTGACTGCGAATCAACAGAACGTGCTTATTGTCTCTGTCGGCAATCTCGCAGCCGCAACCCTTGCAGGGAATCAGACACGGATTTCAGCCTTCGTGAATGGCTTTGCCACTCAGTTGGCCACCGCAACCGTCAATGCCAGCACCTTTGTCATCGACCAAACCGATCCCTCTGGAACCATTCCCGGAACATTTTCCGATGTAGGTTTGTCCATCGCTATAGGAGCCACTCCTCCAACTGGCGTAGTGCGTATCGTGCTCGAAAATGCCGGGACTGGCCCCTGCTTTTTTGACAATGTCCGCTGGAATAATGTGCCGTTGAATTCTTACACCGATGGCGTCGTAAACACCCCTGCTGCGCCCGTCAGTGGCACCAGCTTTTCTACACCCGCAGTGACAGGAGCACTAAATTTGCTGCAAGTTCTCAATGACACGATGAGTGGTGAGCCCTTGTCGGCCACTACATGGAAGACATTCCTGACTCATACGGCCGATGATGCGGATCGGCTACCTGCGTTTTATGCCAATGCGCTTACCGCAGGCGGTGCGGAAATTTTATATCCCGGCCCCGATCCATACTACGGTAATGGCATACTCAATACCAACCGGGCAGCCAATCATCTCCGGGCGCATCTAGCCAGCAGTGCCCGCCGGACGTTCATCCAACAGCACTGCCTCCACACTGGCTGCGTAGTAGATATACCATTTACCGTTGTAGCGGGCACCACAGAGGCTAAGTTCAGCACTGGCTGGAATGATCCAGCCTTCCAGAATATCCCCATTGCGGCAGTGGACCAAGGCCTGCCGGCCGTTGGTCCAACAGACCCACCCAACCCCACGGCATCCATGCTGATGAACGATGTTGACATGCGCGTTCTGAGAGTCGATGCCCTCGGTAATGTCCTTCAGACTTATTCCCCTTATCGACTGGACGCCGCGAATCCTCGCAATCCTGCCACGATGGGAGACAACA
>JAYVJI010000925.1:0-3305 GCA_043769435.1 Verrucomicrobiota bacterium | reverse complement strand
GCTGCTGCCACAGGGGCCGGAATGGCTACAGCGGTGCCGTCGCGCAGGGCATTATTCCAGACGGTATCAGTGGCTCCAGCGACCAAGGCGTTAAACGTATCCCGCACAGCCTTGGCAGCGGGGCCGGGGTCCGGCAGAGTGCCCGGAGGGAGGGGCTCAGCCGGTGCTGGGGCCACATCCAGCGGCTGAGAGGAAAGCAAGGCCTGGAGCAGTTGCACATCGCTCATACAGTCGCTGTAAAGCGGCGCGATCATCGGCTGGACGATAGTGTAGCTGCCATCGAAGCCAAGGGTGTCCCCCCATTGCTCCAGATAATGAGTGGCGGGGATAACCCAAGTGCCAGCTTTGGCGGTGGCGGATCCCGGGCGTTGCGTGTGGACAAAAATATTGGCAATAGTCTTCAGCGCCGCGGCTAGGCCGTCTTTGGCAATATCCGGAGCAGCCTCGTAAACAGGATCAGTTTCTCCGATGACGAAGAGGGTGTTCAGCTTGCCAGCGTCTGCGGCCAGTTGCTCCAGAGATCCGGCCGGGAGAGCGGTGGTCTGGCGGAGTTCTATCGTTGACCCATAGGAGCCCAAGGCTTGATTGATGGCTATGACCAGTGCCTGCTGTGCTTCGCCATATTGAGTGCCGGTCACCACGAGGGCCTTGCCTTTGGCGGCCACGAGGTCGTCTGCGGCGATGGTGATCCAGGAATCGTAGTCCGCCCTGTATTCGACGTGGGCTTCCCCCTCCTGGGTGTTGCCGAACGCCTTCTTCCGGGGATGCTCATACGTCCCGGCCAGCTTCGCTGCAGCCGCTGCGGCGGTAAGGCCTGCGTCTCCGCTTTTGGCTGCGATCGCTTTGGCGAGGTCGACTGTGAATTTCAGCATTTGGCTGGCGTGGACGCGGAGGCGATGGTCCGCCATGCCTCCGGTGATGCTGAACCGTGCCTCTGCACAGTAGAGGCGATTCATCTTGGCCCCATCTTCAGGTCCGTCAGCCTTGCGGCGGCTCATGAATCGGGCTGTGCCGTTACCGCTGATGCGGTCCAAACCAAGGAAGTCACTATCTAGGGAAAAGACACGGTCTGCTTTCTCGAACTGATAAACGGGCATGGCTCCTTTGGCAAAGACATTGCCGTAGGCGGCAGCGACGTTTTGCTGGCCAAAAGTCTCGTGCTGGTAGAGCCTTGCCTGAGGGTAGGCCTTCATCACCTCACCGAGCAGTCGCTGGCGGGTGGGTGACACTGCTTCATCAATGAGGATGGCAAGGCCCTCGCCCTGCCTAGCCAGTAGTTCGGGGGATCCGGCCGCGCCCGGGACTGGGGGGGCTTTCACGGTTCCCTTCAATGAATCCAGAAACTGAAAGAATTCGCGGGATTTTGCCGGCTTGCCGAAGTTGAGGAAAATCTTGCTCCGGGTAGGCTCATACAGATTGAGAATGCTGGCCTGAGCCTGGCAGTCCAGCCCTGCACTGTCCGGGCTGAGTTTGTTTCCCTGGAGGTGCGTGGGCCGACCCTCGTGCGTGTGGCAAACGATGGGCGTGCCGCCGCCGGCGCGTGGCATGGCGGTGGTGTAAAAAAGGACATGACCGGGAATGCCCCACTCCGGAGCACGGGAGAAAGGCATTAGATTTTGCTCAGGCCGGCGGCAGGATGCCAGCCCTGCCAGTGCTGTGCTGGCTCCCATGAGTTTCATGAATGTCCGCCGGCTGGACTCCACTTCCTCCTCAGTTTTCAACTCGGCGGCACCATCGCGGAATTCGCGGTCCAGCCATTCGGTTGATGCTGGAGTTTTGGCCAGTTGGCCTAGGCTGCGCCAGTAATGCTTACCGGTTTTGGGTTCTTCAGGATGTTGCCAAATGTGTTTCATTCGTGTTGGCGGAAAAGGTGTCGGTCTGGGGGAGAAATATTAGTTAGCGATGGCAGGCGCCGCACTGCTCAGGCGGGGCTATTTTCCATGCTTTTTTTAGTGCCTCGCCCATCTCTGTCTGGTCTAAGCCAGCACTCTCTGCTGTCCAGTTCAGGTTAGTGACCTTATCCATGGGACGCAGGTGCTCCTCGGGCGCACGGTGGCAGTCCAGACACCAGCTCATGCTGAGGCTGTGGGCCTGAAACACTACTGGCATTTCATTGATCTTACCATGGCAACTCACGCAGGATACGCCGCTGTTTACATGGACGCTGTGGTTGAAGTAGGCGTAGTCCGGGGTCTTGTGGATCTGCACCCACTTCAGGGGCTTGCCGGTCTCCACGCTCTCTTTGATTTTGGCGATGTGGGGACTATTGGTCTTGATGTGCTGGTGGCAATTATAACAGGTGCTGGAAGAGGGCACATTCGCATGCAGGCCCTGCTCCACAAAACTGTGACAATAACGGCAATCAAGTCCCAGTTGTCCGGCGTGGATCTTGTGGGAAAATGGCAAGGGCTGGTCAGGCTGGTAGCCTACGTTAGTATACTTGGGCGTGAAATAATAATTCACAGCGGCACCCACTCCCGCACCTACAAATGCAAGTGCGACGACGATTTTGAGTGGGAGCGTATTGGTCCAGCGAGGGAAAATATTGGCCATGCGAGCAGAGTTGGCACTGTTAAGTTATCCTATGCTTTCGGAGCTTGTGAAAAATTTCACAAGCGAAAAATCCGCCGCATTGGATTTTTCTTCCGGATTCCTGATCCCCGCTGGAAATCCATCTGCCGCTCCACCCTTGTGACAGAAGCCTGTCAGCTGACTCGTAATCGGGCATTTCGCCCGATCAGCCTAACATTCCTAGAGGTCAGAGTTTACACATGGTTGGCAGCTCGGAGCTTTTCGCTGATTCCCCGCAGGGCCTTGGGCTACTTTTTTGTCAGAGTGATGCCTTCCAGGCGCACATTGGCCGCGTTGTTGTGCAAGTGTTCCATCATAGGAACGATGAGGAGTTCGTGGCCGGCGGAGAGGTCGGCGAGGAAATCGATGTCCACTAGGGTGCCGTCGCGGGGGAGCGTGATGGTGTGCAGTTCTGCTGCGCGCTGGGTATCTTTCTTCCGCACGGTGAGCTGGAATTCCTTTGCGCCGCCTTCCCATGGCCTAGCGCTCGCCTTGCCGGTGAGATGCCATTTGCCGGTGGCTGGCGCGATGAATGACAGCGCGGCGGACTTCGGATAGTTGAACTCAGCTCCGCCCCATGGGCCCATAACTCCAAGGTTGATGCCGCCATTTTCCATGGTCGCACTGGGATGGCCTCCCTGGGTGTGGTCCGGGGCATTCCAGCGCGTGGCGTCCCATACCATGGCTGTGTAGTTAGTGGCGATGATAGGATCGGCAGGCCAGAGCCGGTAGAG
>JAYVJI010000924.1:0-2451 GCA_043769435.1 Verrucomicrobiota bacterium | reverse complement strand
GCTCGGATTCGGTGCCGAATTCATCCCCATCTACCAAAAACACCCGCAGGCCAACCTGATCGCGCTCTGCCAGCGCACCCGGGAAAAACTGGACGCTGTTGCTGACCTTTTCAAAATCGAAAAGCGCTACACCGACTTTCATGAGCTGTTGAAGGATGCCGAGGTCGACGCGGTCCACATCAACTCGCCCATACCCGATCACGGCTGGCAGACCATCGCGGCGCTGAAGGCCGGCAAACACGTGTGCTGCACCGTCCCTATGGCCACAACCGTTGAAGAATGTAAGGAAATCGTGGATCTGGTCAAGAAAACCGGCCTCCGCTACATGATGGCGGAGACCGTCGTCTACTCCCGGGAATTTCTCTACATGAAGGAATGCCTAGACAAAGGCATCCTAGGGAATCTGCAATACCTCCAGGCTGCGCACCAGCAGGACATGGAGGGCTGGCCGGACTACTGGCCCGGTCTACCCCCCATGTGGTACGCCACTCACTGCGTCGGCCCCATGGCCGCTATGGCCCGCCTAGATGTGGAATACGTCAGTTGCTTCGGCTCCGGCACCATCAACAAAAACCTGATCAAAAAATACGGCAGCTCGTTTGCTGTCGAGAGCGCCCACCTGAAGTTCAAGGACAGCGACGTCACCGCACGCATCGTGCGATCCCTTTTCGACACCGCCCGCCAGTACCGGGAGAGCATCGACATCTATGGCAGCAAGTGCTCCATCGAGTGGCCTCTGGTGGAAAATGATCCATTGATCATGCACCGCGCCAAGCTTCCTGAAGACAAAATTCCTAAAAAAGTAAAAGCTCCTGACTACGCCAAGCTCCTGCCTAAAGAGATCAGGCAATTCACCACCAAGGGCGTGTATGACATGGCCCGGAACACCCATCTTTCCTTTGCCCAAGGTGCAGGACACGGCGGCAGCCATCCGCACATCGCCCATGAGATCGTCAGCTGCCTGACCGAAAACCGCGAGCCATTTCCCAACGCCCGGCAGTCAGCCAACTGGACCTGCACCGGTCTCTGTGCACATGAATCCGCGCTAAAAGGAGGGCAGATCATCAAGCTGCCACTATGGACGCTGGCCTAGACCACGGCCTTGCTGACCACGTCGTCGCTATCATGGGCGGCACCTCCGGTATCGGACTGGCCATCGCCCTAGCCTTGGCTTCCCGTGGCGTGAAGATTGTTGCCCTTGGAAAACAGGATGCCTACCTGCTCTCTGCACGCGAGCAACTCGCAGGGCATACCATCCTAGCCGGAGACGCCACCGTCCCGGAATCCGCTGAAACCCTCACCTCCACGGCTTGGGACACTCACCATAGGCTGGATGGGCTGGTGCATGTGGCCGGGGGCTCCGGCCGCCGCCTCGGAGATGCCCCCCTTCACCTGCTCACAGATGAAGGACTGACTGGCACCATGGCCCTCAACCTCCACTCCGCAGCCTGGTCCAACCGGGCCGCACTCCGGCTCTGGATGGCAAAAAAACTGCCTGGAAGCATAGTCAACATCAGCTCTGTCCTCGCTACCCGCCCGTCCGCAGAGCACTTCTCGACACATGCCTACGCCGCCGCCAAAGCAGGCCTCAACGGCCTGTCCCTCGCCGCCGCCGCACACTACGCAGCCAGCGGCATCCGGGTCAACGTCATCGCCCCAGGCCTGACAGACACCCCCATGGCCAGCCGTGCGGCGGCAGATCCAGGCATCCGGGCATTCATCCAACAAAAGCAGCCCCTCGACGGCGGGCGCATGGCCACGCCTGATGACGTCACCGGTGCTGCGCTTTTTTTACTATCACCTGCCTCCAGATTTTGCACCGGCCAAATCCTCGCCATCGATGGCGGCTGGAGCGTCTCCGGGTGAGCCTGACCCTGTTTCAGAAAAAGATTATTCCAAGCTAGTTACATGCCCGCATGACTCAAAAAAGCATGAATCAGAACCTCCAGACGTTATTTTATCTCATCGCCAGCGCTGCTTCCGGGGCGGCACAGCTCACCCCCGTTGCCGGTCAGTTTATGCAGCAACATTGCGTGGACTGTCACGATGCGGACGCTAAAAAAGGCGGCTTCGATATTACAGCGCTGAAGGCGGATTTGGAGAATGCGGATGCGTTGGCCAAATGGTTGCGGGTCTATGATCGCATCGAGGCTGGCGAGATGCCGCCGAAGAAAAAGGAGCAGCCGACGCAGGATGAACGGAAGGCGTTTCTGCACGACCTTGGCAGCAGGATTGTTGCAAAGGAAGCTGAGTCTGCCAGATCAACTGTGCGACGGATGAATCGTGTGGAGTATGAGCAAACATTGCGCGACTTGCTCGGCCTGCCACTGCTCCGCGTGCAGGAACTACTGCCGGAAGATGGGCAGCAATTTGGTTTCGATAAAGTGGCCGGTGCGCTGGACATCTCGCATGTGCACATGACAAAATACCTCGCGGCGGCAGACACTGCCT
>JAYVJI010000923.1:0-4300 GCA_043769435.1 Verrucomicrobiota bacterium | reverse complement strand
CAGCGCCGGCGGGACGCTCTGCTGTCGCCAGATTCGCCGGATCAAATCCTGACAATAAAAGCACAGAGGGCCCGTCGTCATCGCTGGTTGGATTTTGATCCCCGCGCAGAAAAGTCCCGGCCATAAGAAAGTTTGCGCTCGGGAAGGCAGAGGTGACAGTGTGGGCAAAGTCGTCATTGGCCGGGGCTGGGCTGTTGGCATTAATGTAGCCCCAGGCGAGGGAGGCCATCACCGGTGGTCCCGGGAATTGGATGCCGCCATCACCAGTGAGCTTGTAGTTGGCCGGGGTGATTTTGACATCCTCGTATTCCTCTGCCCCGCAGCCGTCCTTTTTTGCCTGCACGCAGTGTTGGTAGTAGATAACAGCGGTCTCGATGACACCGGTGAATCCACTGGTGGCCGGATTCACTAGGTCACCATCGACAGCGATGAAGCCGCCGCTCCAATCTAGATCAGACGCGTAGGGAAAATGAGTTGTTAGCTTATTGTGCCCGCTGATCATCACGCCGCTCATTTCGCCGCCATTGCTGATGCCGGTTTTCCACTTCACATTCGTCATGCCCGCGACGTGGTTGTAAAGGTGGTCGTTGGATTTTTTATCCATCATATCCGAGCGGACCGCCTGGGAAGCGAGCCAGTCGAGGAGTGGCTGACGGATGGAAAATGTGGCCGCAAGCGCAGTAGGACCGGCCTGGAACTCACCGAGCGCAGGATTCCATGTGAGGGTGGGACAGCCGACATAGAGCGGCTTGGTTTCCTCGCACACAAAAAACGTGCCCACTGCGGAGTTCAGGACCACTGGAGCTGCCGGGGCCAGATTTTGCCCGAGGTCGACAGATCCGAAGGTGACATCGCTGTTCAGGATGTTGGCAGTGCGGTTGGCCGCCCAGCCTACACCCACCGGAAGGGTCGCTATGATCTCTGACAGATGCGCTCCGGTGCTGTCTAGGGTGATGGTGCCGCTGCGGTAGAACGGCACGCTGTTCAAAATACCCACACGGGCCAGTGGGCTGGCGGGCAGGAGTGTCGTCGACTCCCCCGCCCGGCAGGTAGCTATGCCATTGTCAATGGAGACGCCGATCAATCCGGAGAAGGTATTGTTAGGGAATCCTGCCAGCGATCCGGCTCCCGCCGCGAGCGTGATCTCTCTATTAACCGCTATGCCCGGGATAAACACTGTGGGCGGGCCTGTGGCAAATGAAGTGATCGATGTGAAAGTGGTCACGATGCTGCCGAAGTTCAGCTGGCCTGACATGTGGATGTAAAACGCATTAGTGAGACTTCCTGTCAGACCCGTTTTCCAGACCGATGTGGAAACGTTCTCGAGATGCTCGATGCCGACAGTAAAATTCGATTTGAAGTTGTCACCGACGCTGGCAGGATCGAATTGCATGATTAAGGTGCCCGAAGCGGAAGCAGGGGCAGGCGCCGCGCCGCCGGTGTTCGAGCTGACGCCGAGTGTGGCGGTGGTATTTGTCCAAACACCCGGAACGGATCCCGGACCGGTGGGTTGATTGACGGTGTTGTTGTTGAAGCGGACGCTCACATTGCTGCCGGTTGGAAAAGCGGTCCATGCGTCATAGCGGTGCAGCGTGTAGTTGACCGTCACTGGCAGAGTCGATTTAGTGACATCTGTCTCCAACAGCCACTCCCGGCCCATGGTCACACTGTCCACCACGGCCAGCACGTTCAGGGGAGCGCTTGTGGGATTGGTCCCGGTGAAATGCAGGTAGGTGCGACCGGGGCTTTCGGTCGTGGTATTGACGATCGTGCCCGCCAGTGTATCCCGCACGTCCATTTTCACCCGGTAGAGCACTCCCAGAGTCAGTGGGCTGGCGGGGCGCAGGTCAGAACTCACATTCCGAATCCCGGAAACATTCGCACCCAGAATGTTATTGGAAGAAGCCAGCACGATACCGCCGGGATCGATCAATGTCCAATCAACCCGGTAGCTGGACACGGTCGTGAAATTCAACTCAGCTGTCGCGGCAATCTTGTGCAGGTTGGTGGCCGCGTTGCCATCCGTAGCATGGACGTCCACGATGTAACCCGGGGCAGTGTATGGCACGGTGAATGAATTGACTGTAACCTGGGCAAGGGCAGTGCCGGGCAGGAGCAGGGAAACGAGGAATAAAAAAAGCAGGATGCGCATGGGTCGAGGGATTGGATACTACCTTCCATGAACTTTTAACACGGTGACCTTGCAGTACGCCGGAAAGTTTTTCCGCCTGCTCCATTGTGACCTGCGGGAAGGACGGGAGAAGGAATTCAATTTGACCCATTTCCACTTGGCATTTTAATGACTCCTGCGGTAATTTCATGCCAATTCCTCCTCTCTGATTTTCATGATTCAAAATTTATTTCCCCTAAGCCCGGTGCGTCTGCCGGTGATGGCGGCATTTTTGGCTGCGGTTACAGTCGGCAAGGCTGTGCCCACTGCGGTCAACGACAACTATCTGGCATCCGAGGACACCACGTTGAACGTTGCCGGCGGAGGGCAGATATTCAACGCCAACTTCAGCACTGGAACGCAGGGGATGAGCTACGTGGACGATCCGTTTAGCACCGCTGCACCTTTGCAGGCTGACGGAACACATGAGCCTGCAGGTGGTTTTGACGGGGCCGGGGGGCTGATGCTTTCCGTAGGCCGCAGACCAGGCTTTAACGGAGGGCTCCGGCAATCCTCAGGTGCTTGGCGCTATGTTTTCAACCAGCCATCTGCGGCGACGGTGACTGTGAGTGGCCGCTACCGGATGACCACTCGCGGAGGGATGGAGACCAACGAGTGGGGGGACTTTATTCTGGCGATGGACGGCACACGGTATGGCACCGGCGGCAATGCCCCGGACCTCTATGTGGCGCGGCTGGTGGGGCCTAATGTCGCGAATCTCGGGAACACGCTGGAGACTGATACGGGCTGGGTGACATTCACGCAGAATGTCTCACTGACGGCGGGCAGCCATACGCTGACGCTCGGAGTGTACAACAACAATTCCACCGCTGCGCAGGAGTATGTGGATGCCTACCTTGACGACATTGTCATAGCAGCCGCCGGCACTGCTGCTGGCGTACTGGCCAATGACACCGGACTGGCTCCGGTGACTGCGGTCAAACTCACCAATCCCACCAATGGTTCGGTTACCCTGAACTCGGATGGAACTTTTGTCTACACCCCGGTAGCGAACTATTCCGGACCGGACAGCTTCACTTATCGAGCTGTGGACAGCTCCGGCAACTCTCCAGCAGCGACCGTCAGCATCTCCGTGGCCGCTGTGAATGACCTGCCCGTGGCGCAAAATGACAGTTATGCGGCGACAGAGGACACATTGCTCACCGTTCCGGTCAGTGGCGTGCTTTCGAATGACTCTGACGTGGACGGCGATACCCTCACGGCCCAGGTGAGGGCCACAACTCCCAACGGCACACTCAATCTTAATGCCAACGGGAGCTTCACCTATCTGCCGAAACTGAACTTCAACGGCAGTGATTCATTCACCTACCGGGCCAGTGATGGCGCTGGCGTTTCGACAGACCGGACGGTGACCATCACGATAGCTCCAGTAGAGGATGCGCCGGTGGGGGTGGCGGACGCTTACCGCACCATGGTCAATACGGCACTGGTGGTGACCCTGACAACTCCAGTCGGCCAGCTCACCACCTTGGAAACGCTGGTGGCGGCAGGATCGCCTGTCCCCGCCAATGACCCGCTGGAAGCAGATTTGCCGGTTTGGAAATACAAGGACGATGGCTCGGACCAGGGGACCGCGTGGAGGAGCCCGGGATTCAATGATTCGTCCTGGCTATCCGGCAAGGCGGAACTGGGATATGGCGATGGTCCGGAGCGGACGGTGGTCGGGTTTGGCGGAGATGCCTCGAACCGCTTTCCCACAACTTACTTCCGCACCACATTCAACGCGCTTGATAAAAGCGCGCTGACCGCGCTGGGCCTTAGCCTTATGCGTGACGACGCGGCCGTCGTTTACCTGAATGGCATCGAGATCTACCGTGATCAATCTGCCAACGGCTTTCCGGACCTTCCTGCCAACCCGGATTTCAGTGCCTTTTCCAATGGCTCCATCAGTGCCAGCGATGAGGCCGCCCTGCGTGACCTCACCTCGTTTCTCAGCGCAAACTCGCAGCAGGCTCTGGTGGAGGGCAGCAACTTGCTGGCCGTGGAAATCCACCAAGCGGTTGGTACCAGCAGTGATATCAGCATGGACTTGCGCCTCACGGCCCAGCGGGCGCCTTATGCCGGCGTGCTCTACAACGATTCTGATGCAGAAGGCACCCCGCTTACTGC
>JAYVJI010000922.1:0-6453 GCA_043769435.1 Verrucomicrobiota bacterium | reverse complement strand
GACTCCGGCGCTGGGCGACGCCTTCTTCACCTCAGCTATCACTGACAAATGGTCAGGTCCCTGATCCAGCGCTGCATAGAAGCTGCGGAAATCATTGCGCTCCAGAGCCGCTGCACGCAGCTTGTCCCCCAAGGGTCGGAGGCGCTCGACTTCAGTGCGCTTGTGCGCGATGATCTCTTCAAGTTTGTTGGCGTATTTCATGGTCGGGAATACAGGGGGCAACAGCCCTCCTTGGAAATGCTCACAAATTGAGATTTGGGACTTGCGCAAATGCCAAAGATGGATTTAACCTGCGCCACGTCACCGGTGGTGATTCAAGCATTGCGGGTGTAGCTCAGGGGTAGAGCGCGACCTTGCCAAGGTCGAAGTCGGGCGTTCGAATCGCCTCACCCGCTCCACTTTCAGACAAAAACTGGAAGTGGAGCTTCCCGCAACATGTTCAATTCAGCTAGATTTCCAAGCATTGAGTTGAGTGTAACGATCGGCGGCAGCCGCACTTCAAATACTTCAAATACTTCAAATGAGGGAGCGTTGTGTGAACGCGATGCGCTGGGTCTCTTAAAGTGTGCCTGCGGCATTTGTTTCTAGCCCGTCTCGGAGCGACGGAGCACGGGCCTGCCGCTCCGAGACAGGTTTTGACGATCGGTGATAGCCGGTGATAGCCGCACTTCAAACTAAATTGTTGACAATTTGCGCGCCGCCTGCTAGGAGCCGCCAATCCGCTTCCGGTCCCGCTCAAACATCAAATCTCATCCGCCCTCCCATGCAAAACAGACTTATCCTTATCCCGGTGCTCGGCACCATCCTCACTGCCTCCAGCCACGCCGGCCTGAGTTGGTCGGATACTTACAATACGTCGGCATCCAGCTTGGACAGCCGGTTTGAACGCGCGGCCCCATCGACTCGCCAGACGTTCACCCCGACTTCCAACATTCCATCCGCGACGCAGACGGCAGGCATTGGAGTTCTCGTCCCGGTGTGGAGTCCCACGCAGCCGACCGACTACCATGACCAGATTGTCAGCAATGGAATAGCTGGCCATCTGCTTCTCGCAGGAGATGGCGTGGCCCCCACCTCCGGGGGAACGACCGGCATCACCACGCTGGCTCCCAACTATAATTTTGATCATCTGGACACTGCGGGGAATGCCCTCGCTACCACGGTCGCTTTCACTCTCGACATGTTCGTCAACTCTCCGGGCGCTGGGTCCTACGCCCATGCTGCGTTCAGCATCGGCGGCCTCACGACCAATGGCCTCAACGGCCGCGCCGAGTCGGGCACTGCCGCCGCAGGCTTCAGTATCCGCTTTGTGGAAGATCAGTTCAGTGGGAACGGCAACTTCATTCAATTCTTTGATGGCGCTACCTTGGTTCAAAATCTGATCCCTAATCCCGCAGGTGCCGGGCTGATGGATGTGGTGCTCGGCATCAGCGATGGTGACGGCAATCCCTGGAATGGCGTCGGTGGCACGAGCATTTCGGTCACTGTGAACGGTACTCCGGTGGGCTCCTACACGAAGGGCTCAGGCGGATACGCCGATAACGTGATGACCATGGAAGGCAGTGCTAATTTCGTAGGCCTCGGACTCGCCACTCATCACTTCGACAACCTCCAGATTTCCTCCATCCCAGAGCCGACAGCAGCCGCGCTCTGTGCGCTGGCGGTCGCGGGTGTTATGCGCCGGCGCCGTAGCGTTTAAAGGACACTTGGGATCCGTCTCCCAACCTCGACTTCCTGCAACTGCTCTATGAATTCCTGTATTACCTGGTCCCTTCGTCATATGCTCTCGTTCGCTCTGGTGGGAGCTTTCGCCATCTCTGCTCATGCGGCTCAGGTGGTGGAATGGAGCGACGCCTTTGAGACTTCGGTTACGGGGTCTGATGTCAATATAGAGCCGACGCGGCAAACGGGCACGCCGCTGACCTATGTGGGAAATCCGCGCCCGCCGGCGACGCTGGCGACAGATTACCATCAGCAAATTATCGGCCCCATCGCCCCGCTGGGCGACCGGCTCCTGCTAGCTGGCGATGGCCAGGCCGGGCTGCCGTTTCCTGATCCCACGGTGGGCATCGCCATGCTTTCGCCAAACCGGAATTTCAAAGGAGCCACGCCCAATGGCGTCTCCGGCACCCGGGTGACCGTGGACATTGACCTCTACGCGAACTACCAGGGCGTGGGCCAGCATTTCGTGCATGGCGGCATCAGCATCGGGTCGGCATCCGTGAATACGATGGGCCAGTCCGCGCCGCCGCATTTCGCCGTGCGCATGGTGGAAGACACCTTTGGCGGGAACGGAAATTTCCTCCAGTTCTATGATGGCGCTACGCTGGTGGGGAATCTCATCACGCACCCCGCGGGCACCGCCCGGCTGGCGCTCGACCTCCGCATCTCTGATCCATTGGACAGCGATCCGTGGAATGGCAGTGGCTCGACGAAGATCGAAGTATTTGGCAATGGCACGAAGCTCGGCGAGTTCGAGAAGACCGGCGGCGGCTACACGAATAACTTCATCACCCTAGAGGCTTCTGCTGACTTCAATGGCTTCGGCATCGGCATCAGCCACTTTGACAACCTGACGGTCTATGCCGGCGAAGAACTCACGCCGCATCAGATTTGGCGGCAAATCTATTTTAAATCGACGGCCAACACTGGCGACGCTGCGGATGGCGCGGACCCGGACAAAGATGGCCTGCTAAACCTAGTGGAATACGGCACTGGAACTGACCCGACAGTATTTAATGCCTCACCGCTCGCGACCGCTGCGGGAGCACTGTTGTCCGTGACACACCAGCGTGCCACCGCCGCCACGGATGTCACGGTAACGCTCCAGGAATCTCCCGCCATGTCCGCCGGCTCTTGGATTCCCGCCGGTGGCGTGGATACAGAAACCAGCGACGATGGACTGCTGAAGACCTTCTCCCGCACGGTGCCCACCGGCGGCGCTTTGCGGAAATTCCTTCGCCTGAACGTGACGAAGCCATGAGCGCGCAGGTCGGCGGTGTAGTGCCGCAGGCACTTTGGACTACGGCAGCAGGGCTGCCGCACTCCAAGGAGCAGCGCCACAAAATCGCGAACGCACGTGTCCTCACTCCCCATGAATAGCTCCCGCTTCCGCACGCTGACCATCGCCCTGCTCCTTGCCGCGCACCCGGCCACCGCGCAGCAGCCGGTGATTTCTGAAATCGGCGCAGCGAATTCCCAGCAAACTTTGCGCCGCGATTCCGCAGGCATCGTGCGCCTCGGCAGCGGTGCGGCGTGGAATGAAAAGGGCTACGATGCCTCGTGGTGGTCGTCGGGCACGGGCATGTGGGGCTATGGTTATACCGTCGGCACCAATGTGCAGACGGCCATGCAGGGGCGCACGGCCACGATGTATCTGCGGCGCGAATTTACAGCCACGGCGGCGCAGGCGGCCAGCGCCTCGCAGTTGTTTCTCTACCTCAACTACGATGACGCCTGCGTCGTGTTCATCAACGGACGCGAGGCCGCGCGGCGGAATGCCGGGCCGGCGGGATCGTTCGTCTTCGCCACGCAAAATGCCTACAACACACACGCCGCCGGCAGCACGGAGATCGTGCAACTCGGCGCGGCCAGCGGCTGGCTGACGGCGGGCGAGAATGTGGTCGCCGCCGTGGTCCTGAATAAAACCGCGGAGGATACAGCGCTCACTTTCTCGGGCCGGCTGCTCATGTCCGGGCCGGTGGAATTTGCCTCCACCACCGTGCCGTGGCGCTGGCTGCCGGGCTACTGCGAACCCAGTGGCGGCGTCACCGACCGCAGCGACTGGTCCGCAGCACTCGCCTCGCCGCTCTCACCGTCGCCGGAGTTTCTCGACTGGATCGAACTGCACAATCCTGCCGCCACCGCTGCCGATCTCAGCGGCTGGACGCTGTCAGACGATCCCGCGCAGCCTGCCAAATGGGCCTTCCCCGCCGGCACCAGCATCGCCGCAGGCGCGCGTCTCGTCCTCGCCGCCAGCGGACGGAATGTGATAGCACCGCCGCCCGGCGGCTTGCTGCATACGAATTTTAAACTCGATGATTCCGGCGAATCAGTCGTGCTCTCTTCGCCCGCAGGCGCGGTCAGCACCGTGACGTATCCCGCGCAGAATGCGCACCACAGCTACGGTATCTCGCCGGTGGATGGCACGTTGCGATACTTAGAACAGGCCACGCCCGGCACCGCGAATGCCGGCCCCGTCTTTCTCGCTGCTCCTGCTGCGCCGGTCGCGGATAAAGAAAGCGGGCACTACGCCAGCCCGTTCAGCGTGGCGCTCACCGCACCGCCGGGCGCGGTCCTGCGCTACACCACCGATGGCAGCGATCCCACCAGCACCAGTCCGGTCTTCAATGCGGCGTTAGATCCCACGGCACCCGCTGCAGCCTCGCCACGTTACTGCTGCTTGAAAGCCCGCGCCTTTCTCCCCGGTGCGCTGCCCTCCGCCGTGCTCACGCGCACCTATCTGGTGAACTACGATGCCCGCCTGCGCACCCTGCCGTCGCTGTGCCTCAATGGCGAAAACTCCGGCACCTTCTACGGCCCGAACAGCGTGCTCGCCATCTCCGGCGGCAGCTACACCGGCACCGGTCCCTTCGGCCTTACCAATGTCTGGCAGCCCACCAACATCACCGCAGACTATAATATTCCCACGCAATACGGCCCGGCATGGGAGCGGCCCGTGCAGTTTGAAATCCTCGATGCCCTGCCTCCGGTGGCACCGGCGGCCACCGCCGTCCCACTGCGCAGCGAGGCCGGATTGCGCATCTCCGGCAGCGTCGCCGTGCGGCCATACTACACATTCCCCAATCGCCAGACGACGCGCTGGGACGG
This sequence comes from Verrucomicrobiota bacterium, assembly GCA_043769435.1. Taxonomy (GTDB): domain Bacteria; phylum Verrucomicrobiota; class Verrucomicrobiia; order Verrucomicrobiales; family V1-33; genus JAYVJI01. Next base: position 1,623 of record JAYVJI010000922.1, on the reverse strand, counting down.
CCACTTTCTCAGCAAGCCATCGTTCAACATCCACTTCCGCGATGACTACGGCGGCGGGCAATTCGACGGCGCGCTCTTTCCGCCATCGAAGGTCAACAACCACTCCAGCTTCCGCCTCCGCGCCGGGCACAATGAGTACCTGAATCCTTTCTACAAAGACGAGCTGATGCGTCGCCTCTTTTACGATACCGGGCACGCGGGGTTGCTCGGACGGCTGGCGAATCTCTACGTCAACGGCCACCACAAAGGCTACTACCACCTCATCGAGCGGGGCCGCGAGGACTTCCTGCGCGAGTGGTATGATAACGATGCCGACTACGACGTCATCACCCCCTTCACCGATGATGCGCCCGATGGCGACAAGGTGGTGCATGATGCTACGCTAGCTTTTCTGCAAACGTCCAACTTCACCGTGCTGGCCAACTACCAATCCGCCGCGCAGAAAATAGACCTCGATAACTACCTCGACTACATCCTCATCAATGCGTGGGGTGCCACTGGCGACTGGCCGACAAATAACTTCATCGCCTACCGCGAGCGTGTCACTGCGCCAGCCGTCGGCCCGTGGCGTTACCTCATGTGGGATGCCGAAGGCGCGATGGGAGACTTCGGCCACACCGTGAACTACAACACCTTCACCACCGACCTGCGCAACGGTCCGTCTCAACTAATCACCACCGCCCCCTACCGCTACCTCTGGCCATCGCCCGAGTTCAAACTCAAAGCCGCCGACCGCGTGCAACGGCTCTTCTTTAACAACGGAGCCATGACGCAGGCGAACATCCAGTCGCGGCACCTCACCCTGCGCAACGACATGAACCCGACGATGCAGTATGTGCGCGGCGTGCCGGTGGATGAGGCGTTCTTCAACAACTGGTGGCCCACCCGCCGCAGCATCCTCTTCACTCAGCTCCAGGGCGAAGGCTTCTGGCCCGCGACGACCGCGCCGGTTTTCGCACCACACGGCGGCAGCGTCGCCAGCGGCACCCTCGTCAGCCTGACCAATCCAAACGCCGGCGGCATTCTCTACTTCACCACCAATGGCGAAGACCCGCGGCTCCCCGGCGGCGGGCTGAATCCTAACGCGCAGACCACCGCCACGGTCACCATCGGCCAGCCCGTCCTGCTTCAAGCCCGCGTGCTCAACGGGACGCAATGGAGTCCGCTGGAAGCCGCCACCTACGCCACCACGCCGCCGCGCCTCGTGGTGAGCGAACTCTATTATAATCCACCCGGCCCAGACGAGTCCGGCGAGTTCATCGAACTCCTGAACACCGGCACCACAACGGTCGCGCTCGCTGGTCTGCACTTCACGGAAGGTCTCGACTTCACTTTCGCCGGCGGCACGCTCGCGCCGGGCGCGCGGCTCGTGCTGGTGAAAGACGCCGCCGTGTTCTCCGCCGCGCATCCCGCTGTTGCTATCGCCGGCGTCTATGCCGGCTCATTAAACAATGGCGGCGAGAAACTCGAACTCCGCGATGTCGCCAGCGGCATCGTTTTCAGTTTCACCTACGCCGATACCTTTGCCGACGGCGACGGACGCTCCCTCGTCAGGCGACCCAATGAGACGTGGCGTCCCAGCGCTTTGCCGGGAGGCAATCCCGGCGCTGGTGACGCCCTGCC
>JAYVJI010000921.1:0-3802 GCA_043769435.1 Verrucomicrobiota bacterium | reverse complement strand
CGCTCTCTTCACCAAGGGCGCTGCGGAAGTCACCCAGCGCCGTCCAAAGGGTTTTGACGAGGGGCAGTCCAAACATTTCACCCATGGCAGACTGCTGACGCAGTTCCTCAGGCAGCAGTCCCTTTGACTGCTGATACCAGCTCCAGACTTCGGCGGCCATGTCCTCAGTGAAGGCGAAAACCTTGTCACCATGAGCACTGTTGGAGCGGCCCTCAGCCAACAGGATGGCACTCTCGCCAACCAATGAGCCCAGGGTCAACGGGCCGCTGGCGGTGAAGGATGCCGGCTTTGGGCCTCCCCAGGCCTCCGCCATGAGACCCTGTTCCAGCCAAACGCTGCCAAAGTAGGCATCGGCCGTGTTGGGAAATACCGCCTCAGCCTCCTTGGCTAGGCGCTTCACTCCGGACTCGATTTCACCGACGGGTAGCTTCGCCGCACGGGATGGGTCCAGTTGACCAAGCAAAACGGAAGCGGTGCGCACCAACTCGAGCACCGAATCAGAAATCGAGCTGGCTGCCTGTATTTTTTGCTGGCAGGCAGCGGTCATGAAACTGGTCAACAAGTGCTTTTTGCCAGCTAGGGCGGTGGCCCCAGCGGCCACTTCCGGCACCGTCATCACGTTGTCTCCGGTCACGCTGAACTTGAGGTGCGCCTGATCAGCTCCCATACTGAGGACAAAATACTCCCCCACCCATCCCCAGGCAAGGCTACCGGTTTTCTTTAACATTCTGGCGGCTACAGCGGTGCCCGTTTCCACCCCGGCAATCTTGATGCAGGCCTCTCTCATCTCATCTTGTTTTGTGGGAGGCATGAGGTCATTACCAGTGATGGAGAGTGACTGCAGAGTGGCACCGGCCAGCGCAACGGTGCCGGATTTGGTGGCTTTTTTAAAGTCCGGCGGCATCGATTCCATTGCTTTGGAGAGATAGAGGTCAATGACCGTGCGAGCTTCTCCGGCCCTGAAAGCCAGAATCAGTGGTGGCAATTGTACCTTGCTTAATGCTTCCAGGTCTTCCCCGATGGCAGCTTTCGCCTCCTCCGTGGGTTCACTGCCGCCCCCGCTGCCCACGGCGCGCATGGACCAAAACGTCGCGCCGGAAGTCACAGCGCTGATGGATTTCATGATCCCTGTGAAGTTGTCCGCAAACCCCGCCGGCATGATTACGATGGACTCTTTGCCTGTTGCTTTCGCTATCAGTTCAAGAGCCTGGAGGCCCTCAGCGTTTTGCTCCCACGCCGTCCGCAGCGAGTTCAGATTCATCAGCGTGGCCAGTTCCTCGTCCGCCATCAACCTCTCGATGAGGCGGCTGTCGACTATACTCTGCACCGCATCCGCAGCATTTTGAAGGGAGATGAAGCCCTCGGTGTCAGCCGGCAACGAGCCCGCCAGTCCGAACTGAGCGTCGATCCTTAGTGTTTGCGGGGCCGCGTCCTGCGCCCGGCACAATGCAGGCAATCCCGCAAAATTAAGGGTAACGGCGACAGCTAGAATGGGCAGACAGGAGCGTTTCATAGACGCCATATTCGCCGCATGTAGCGCTTTTACCAGAGGGAATTTCAGGATCCCATCGCGTCCGAGCGCCGCTGGCGGCGGCAGCCTAGCAGTCCGGCTGCGATAATGCCAAGCGCCGCAGCGCTAGGCTCCGGCACGGGGGCCAAAATCGAAACGGGAGTCTGGCGCAATTGAAACAGGGCTTGGACAGCGTTGGCACTTCCAGCTGCGTTGGGTCTCGTCAGACTGATGTTTCCGCTGAGTGTCCACGCCGCAGTGGCCATGTTGGTGTCAGCAAAAAGAGTCTGGCGGTTGATGCCAGCACCGGCGTTTCCTGTAGTGGTGGGAGTCATCGTGCTGTTTTGCCATGCTCCGTTGGCTATGCCCAGAGCAGAGCTGGAAAAGACCAACCCGGAGACCGCAGAAGTAGACCCGGCGAGGGTAGCGCGGGTTTCAAACGTTATGGAGTTATACTGCGCAGGAGGTGCCTTGCCGCCCAGACTAGTGACCACCGTCCCGGTGATGGGCGATGAAAAACTACCCCAAGCGACAGTGCTGTCCGGACTGCCTGCCCGGCGGACGGTGTAGACGAGGCCCTGACCGGGCCGGTTTTCGAGGGAGAACTGGTACGTCTGGCCACCTGCAAAGCTTGTGGTCAGGTTTTCTGTCCGTGCATTGGCTGCGCCAAATCCGGAGTTGTTTGCCAACGCTGAATCCCATGCGGCATTCCGTCCCGCTCGCAACTTCACTTGCGCCCTCGTAGCGCCGGCACCTGTCGCTGCCACTTGTGCGGAGTTGATATATACGCTGGCAGCGGGCGAATGCACCGCCAAAACGGCAGTAGTCAGTAATGTGTAAATGGCAGTTGATTTCATTTGGTCGGCAGAATTGTGCTCCGTATATTACAGTAATTATGGTATTTGTCAACTTTTCACTTATTGCCACCGCTTAAAACGGAATTTGCCTGTATTATTAAATTTTCGCAAATTTAGCCCTTGCCCTCCGCTAGAATCCAGTGCATCAGCGCTGTATGCCTGATATAACCTCCGCTCACGCCGCCAGCATATTGACCTATGGCACGAGCCGGTCAGGGACAGTAGTCCAGCCGGGACAATGCTATGACCTCGCAAACCTCGCCCTGACCTCAGCCGGAGCTAAATCGGCTCCCAACTACGGAACCATCACACCCACCGCCAATTATGTCTGGGGCCGTGCGCTCCCGTCGCTCAGTGATGCCGCTCCCGCAGACATCGTTCAGTTCCGCGGCTACTCCGCCACCGTGCGGACCCGGATCGATATTTCGGAGGAGAACGGGGATACCAGTTTCACCGACAACACCCAAACCAACACCCGGCCGCACCATACTGCCATCGTCCAAAGCATTGGCACCAACGGCCGGATGACGGTAATGGAGCAAAACGTGCCGCTGGGCGGCGGCGTCACTTCCGTCACGCTCTATTTTCAAAGCTCCACCAGCGCCACGACAACAACAGTGGGAACCGCTACACATGTGACCACCGTGACTGTCACCGTTACCGGAACGCTCTGGTACTACCGGCCTGAAATCGCGTAACCGTAACCGGTGTGATTCCGGAGGCCCGGGACAGCTTTATCGATGCCAACCATTCTAAGCTCGAAGGCGTCTCGCGGACGAAGGGCAACGCCGCACCCTGCGGCCCACCGGTTGTTTTACACGCCGGTAGCATCGACCACGGGGTCCAAAAGCGCAGTATGATCAACCTGAATTTTCTGAAAAAAACGCTGGCATTGCATCCTAGGCAGCTTAAGGGAGAACAGGTGTGAATTTTCGTCTTTGTGAAACATTAAGGCGTTTACGGCTGGAGAGATTCAGCCCTCATTGCCAGCAGAGCGAAGACATACGGCCATCTGTTGAACAAAAGACTACTTAGATACGTATACTCTCAATGACTCATTCCAGCGCTCCCGATCCGGGAGCATCCTTTCAATTGCCATCAATTCCAGCGTGGAAAGCGATCGTGGCAGGATTCCAGCAGCCATCCATTCCCCGCGCCGTCTGGCAAATGGTCAACACCCTCATACCCTACGCGGGCCTCTGGGTTCTCATGATTTGGAGCCTGCAGGGTCCCGCCTGGGCCACGCTGCTGCTGGCCATGTTCTCTGGACTTTTTCTCGTCCGGGTGTTCATCATCTTCCATGACTGCGGTCACGGCTCGTTTTTCAAAAGCAAGTTGGCCAATGACATCGTCGGATTCATTACCGGGATGCTCACCTTTACCCCCTACTTCCACTGGCGGTGGGAACATGGCCTCCATCATGCTTCATGCGGAG
>JAYVJI010000920.1:0-2760 GCA_043769435.1 Verrucomicrobiota bacterium | reverse complement strand
ATCCACTGGACAATCCCTGCGCCGCCCGCCTTACTTACTCAGGGTTGCTCAGGGCATCTCTATTACCATCAGCCTCTCGGCATCAGTATCCTTCACCTGCAGCAGCACCGCGCCGTGGGCCTTGTTCAGTGCCGCCTCCGCGGCCTCCGCGCTGTCAGGGGCGACTTCATTTATCTTCAGAATGACTTGCCCGGATTTCAGCCCGCCCTTGGCTGAGGGAGAGTTTGGTTTCACGTCACTGATGCAAATCCCCGGCACCCCTTCCGGCAGCGAGACCACCTGACGGTCCTCCGCAGTGGCCATCCGCAGACTCATGCCATGCTTCGCTTCAGCGACCGGCGCCGCAGGTGCCGGGGGCTCTCCCTTGGTTTCAGCGGGGGCTTTCAGCAGGCTTGCCTGGGCAGCCTCGCCGCTGGTGGGCACCACTTGCTCCAGCTTAAAATTATTCGGACGTTCACCCAGCGTGATAGTGAATTCCCCGCGCTTTTGGTCACGGAACACCTCAGCCTTCACCTTGGCGCCGGGAGACAATGAGGCGATCCGGGTGCGCAGTTCCTCATCATTGAGCACGGGTTTGCCATGGAAGCTCAGGATCACGTCGCCGGGCCTCAGGCCAGCCCTTGCTCCTGGTGAGGGCTCATCCACTGACTCCACAAATGCGCCGCCCCGGAATCCAAAGTTACGCGCAGCCCGCTGGTTCACCGGCTTCAGTGACACGCCCAGAAATCCGCGCGGCCGGGACAATGCATCCGCAGCGGCCACAGCCTGATTGATAGGAATGGCGAATCCGATACCTAGATTGGAACCCGTCCGGCTGTAGATCGCCGTATTGATCCCGATCACTCTGCCTTCTACATCAACGAGAGGGCCACCGGAATTTCCCGGATTGATGGAGGCATCAGTCTGGATGAGTTCCTGCTTTTCAAAACCTTCCAGCACCTCATCATTGCGCTTGGCACTGATGATGCCGCTGGTCACCGTTTCATTGATCCCAAAAGGTGCCCCTAGCGCAAAAACCCGGTCACCGACCTCCACCAAACTGCTGTCCGCCAGCCGCGCAGCTGGCAGATCCGTCCCGCTGATTTTGATGACGGCTATGTCCTTGTCAGGCGAGACATCGATCAGCTCAGCCTCCACATGGCCCTCGCGGCCTGGCATCGTGACCCGCAGTTGCATGGCTCCCAGGTATTGGCTCTGGCTCATTCCCATGTTCTGTAAATCCGGCGGAAGAACCACATGACGATTCGTTATTATGTATCCATCTTTGGTGACGATAACCCCCGAGCCCACGCCCAGCTGTTGCCATCTGTGCTTACCATCCCCGCTACGGTCGGGAAGTGGCAGACCATAGAAACGCATCATCATCAACTCGTCCCGCGAATAATTTGTCTGCTGCACCGTCTCCACTCCGGTAAATATCGTCACGATCGCCGGACGCACTTTTTTCAGCATGGGAGCATAGGAGGCCGGAGCCGATCCGTCGCGGTTGATGGCCGCCCGGTCAAAGGTCAACGCATCCGCAAAGGTGCTGCGCACTTTTGCCGGCAACGGCGAGTCCTGGGCTCTCGAACAATTCGGCAGCACGGAGGCCACCATAGAACATATAGCAGCGGGAATCAGCAGAGAATGGAGCAGGTTTGACATGGCAATAAAGTAAGGAAAAGACATCGCAGAGGCGCACCCGGCTGCTGCTTTTGTGTAGAAAACAGCGCGCGCTGCCTCAAGGCAGCGTGATCCGCTCGATCAGCCGCAACCCCGCCTTCCCGTTTTTTTCCAGACTGTCAGGCACTACCTTGTCTATAGTGTCGCCGCCCGTGTGCCACCACGTCCGGAAGGACTCCAGCGCGATGTAGTCGATCACCTGCACGCCCACCCATGACAGCGGCACGTGATCATCCACCATAGCCTCACCCGAGGCTACAAACTGGCGGCCCCAGCCCAGAGACTGCGCCTCCTCTTGAGCGGCAGCCACCAGGCGCGGCGAACAATTGATAGGAAATTCCACTACAAAATCCGCGTGCCCGATGATGTCAAAGAGCACCATGAATTCCGGCCTGGCCTCCTCGGGGGCGGCATGCAGCTGGCGGGCATAGTGGCGGCTGCCAAAGAGCCCGTCATACCGCTTATCATCCAGACTCACCGGATTCGTAAAAGACTGAACGGCCTCCTCACCGTCAAAGAAAACCAGCTCGAGCCCTGCGGCCAGCTCCGGGACCTTCGCCGTCACCCGGGCGATCTCCAGCACCACTCCGCAACTGGAACCACCGTCATTCGCTCCGGTGAATACCGACCCCTCAAACCACTTGGTGTCATAGTGTGAGCACACCAGCGTCCGCACCTTTCTTTGCCATGTCGCCGTCCCCGCCACAGGAAAGCGCGCCCGGATGTTCACAAACTTCAATGTCCCGCGGAGGAGGCCGGTGTAGTCCTCAAATGCCTGCTCCTGGACCTCCCAGCCCGCCTCCTTCAACCGGTCGGAAATCAGCTTCCGGCAGGTCACTAGCGCCTCGCTTCCGGATGGACGCGGGCCAGTGGCCACTATCGCCCGCACATCCTCCATGGCCCGTTCACCGGAAAAAAATTCCCACGCCTTCAGCTGCCGCGCGGCTGCCGCAGGAGCCGCAGGTGCCGCCGGCTTCCGGCCATCGCAGGCGACGAAAACCGACGACAGGACCAATAGAACGCAAAATCGAAAAATCATGGATTGGCAGATTCCATGCCCTGAATTTCACCGCAGGCAACCGCCTACAGCTCTGACCC
>JAYVJI010000919.1:0-2638 GCA_043769435.1 Verrucomicrobiota bacterium | reverse complement strand
GTTTCGTATGTTGAAGAATTTACATTGCAATACGCAAGCACAGCGATAACCTCACCTCCCTTTCCGCGGTCATCCGACTGCTTTTTTATTGTTGAATTTTTCCCATGAACCCGTCCGAACCGATCGATCTGTCTGACCTGCAAAAGCTGCAGTTTATGCCCGTATGGGCCGAAGAATTGAAATCTGCCGAAGGCGCAGCGGAGGTGGTGTGGGGAAAATTTGAGCCCAGCCGGGGCGCGAGGCCCGAGCGTGAGGGACGCGGATTTGACCGCGGTGGACGGGGCGACAACCGTGGAGACAACCGCGGAGGGCCGCGTGGAGACAACCGTGGCGGACCGCGCGGAGACAACCGTGGCGGCCCACGGCCTAGTGGACCACCGCGCGGGGATTCCCGCGGGCCACGTCCAGATGGACCGCGTGGTCCACGTCCAGATGGCCCCCGGGGCCCGAGGCCGGAAGGTCAGGGATTTGATAACAGAGGCCCTAGGCCGGAAGGAGATCGCGGTCCGCGACCAGATGGACCACGCGGCCCCCGCCCGGATGGTCCTAGGAGCCCCAGGCCCGAGGGAGACCGCGGCCCCCGTGGAGGCGGAGACCGCGGACGTCCGCCGTATGAGCGCCGTTTTGATGACCGTCCGCCGCCGCACCCGCTGCCTGGTTGGAACACTGTGCTGGTTCCAGAGCCCCGTTCACTGGAGGCCATCGCCCGTCAGATCAAGGCCAGCGGCCGGGCCTTTGCAGTGTTTGATGTGGGCCGTCTCTTTATGCAATCCCGGGAGCGTTACCTAGTCCGCTTCCACCGGAGTGCCGGTGAGGATGACCGCAGATCCCCCATGGAACTCATGCAGGTCCCGGCGGACAATTCCCTGTGGATCACAAGGGAAGAGGCGCTCCGTCACCTCCTGCACTCCAGCGCGATAGAGAAATACTACGCCGTGGAAACTCTCGATGTTGAGCCGCCAAAGGGGAATTTTTCATCGATAGCCGTGTGCGGATTCTCCGGCGTATTGCTCGGACCTCCTAATCATCACAGCTTCCCACGCGAAGTGGCCCGGCTGCATCGGGAAAGGTTTGCCAATATGCCGCTGGAGCGCTACAAGGCCCGGGTGCGCATAGAGAAAGATGAAGCCCTGATCCAGAAGTGGATGGATGGCTGTAAGTCCCAGACAGTCTGGGTGCCGCTGCCCACCACCGAAGGGGCCGAGCCTGAACCTCCTCTCAAATCCTTCGCAGAACTGGAGGCCCACTTCCTTCGCAATCATGCCACGTGGGCATGCGAGCCAGTGAAAGAGGCGACCGTGCCTGCGAATGCTGATCCCAAGAGCCTCGCCGAGCCGCTGCAACGCCTCATCCGCTTTGAATCTGAACGCCAACAGCGATTCCCGATGCAACTCGTGCAGGACCTCTGCCGCCTGCTCGAAGGCAGGGGACTGCGCTTCTTCAAGCATGATAAAAAGGCGACCTTCGTCTGCCGCACCCGTCCGCATTTCCTTCCTGATGATCTGCAACTGAGCGAACGCATCCGCAGCATCGTGGAAATGGTTAGGGCAAATCCGGGCATCACGTATTCTAGGATAGTGGAATTCCTAGCACCGCACATCAAGCTCACAGAAGCGACAAAAGCCCGGGTAGCGCGCCCCACAGAAGAAGCACCTGCTGCGGAGGCGCCTGCGGAGGCACCTGCTGCGGAAAATACGACAACGGCGCTTCCATCCGCCGAGGCGACGGAAGCTGCGCTAACAGAAACGATTGCCCCTGACACCACCGAAGCCAGCGTCGCAGCAGAACAGGCCGAGCCAACAGAACAGGCCGAGCCAGCAGAACAGGCCGAGCCAACAGAGCCAGTAGCCGAAGGCGAGACTGCTGAAACCGTAGGCGTCAAAACTGCTGCACCAGCGCCGGAGACACCCTCCGCACCAGCCCTGAGCCCACAGGAGATCGCTATACTCCAAGACCTGCGCTGGCTTGTGCAGGAAGGATTCGTTACTGAGTTCCAAAGCGGCGAACTCCACGTCCTCGGACGCCCGGCTCCCCCTCCTCCCCAGCCCCGTGCTGACCGTCCGAAAAAGCAACGCCCGCCGCGCCCTGACACACCAGCCGCGGAAGAAGGCGGTGCTCCAGAGGGCGATTCCCATGCAGCGGCTGCTGTCGAGGCAGCCGAAGCCGGGACGCCAGCAGAGGCCAGCTCTGATGGAGAATCACCCGCTGCAGAAGCCTCCCAGACAGCCGAGCCAGATTCAGTTGATTCACCAACTGGACCCAGCCCTGAGCCATCCGCTATCCAAGCAGAAGCCGTGCCTCATTTCAGCGCTGAAGAGTCCGCTCCTCCCTCCCCGGACGGCGGACCAAACGCCTCTTAGCATCCGCCGGCAGGTAAGGAGTTCCGGTTTGCGGTTTCTCGTATTTCCGGTGCAGCCACACCTTTTGTTATCGTGTCTTCCACCAACTATCAGGTTTTTGCCCGCAAGTACCGCCCGAAAACGTTCGCAGACGTTCTCGGTCAGGACCACGTGATGCGCACGCTCAGTAATGCCATCACGCAAAACCGGCTGGCTCATGCCTATTTGTTTGTGGGCCCGCGGGGTACCGGCAAGACGAGCACCAGCCGGATATTTGCTAAAGCACTGAACTGCACAGG
>JAYVJI010000918.1:0-2519 GCA_043769435.1 Verrucomicrobiota bacterium | reverse complement strand
CTTATAATGCTCTTCCGCTTTGGTTTTGAACAGGCGCCCAATTATAGGGAGACTGGAGAACAATGGCACTTTGTCCTCAACACTTTGGACGTCCTCGCGGATCAGGCCCCCTATACCTACGGTCTGACGATCATAGATCACCACCTGAGTCGCTAGTTTGCGGGTAGCGAACACCGGCTGGAGGATCTTGTTCTCCGTCAACACCACGGGCTCGTTTTGACCCAGAGCATTGATACCGGTAGTCTGGATCGGACTTCCGTAGTTGATGAATCCATCAAACTCAGTCACTTCCGGAGCGACATTCAAGTCGATCGTGAAGTCGTCCTCAGCCACGTTGGCTTCCACTTCCATGGTCACACCTGTGTTCCGGAACTGGAAGGAGCTGGGCGTAGTCGGCGTGACAGGGAAACTGCTTCCAGTTTGACCACCGCCGAGACCACCGCCATTGAGGCCGCCGCCGCCACCGAAGGATTGAGGGATCTGGGGTGGATCAAACTCAGTTGGATAAGGGAATTCGCGGATGACCTCGATCTTCGAGCGCTGGCCGCTGCGGACCATGATGCTTGGTGCGGTCATGAGGTCCACGCCTTTCTTCTGGGAAAGAGCGCGCATCATTAACTGGAACTGCGGGTCAGTGAAGACACCGGCGAGGGCAAAGGCTGCCGGTGAAACCGATGAAGCACCGGTCACGCCGCCCTGAATGATGGAGTCGATGGCGTTCCTAGCGATGGCATCTGTGCCGAAGCGAAGACCCCGAGTGATCGGGCTGTTGCCAACGGGGCCTCCCCCCGGACTGACTACTGAGTAGTCCGCAGAGTTTTGCGCCGAGGCATTGCCTGTGGTGCCGCCGCTGCCGAAGATGCCACTGCCGCCAACATTGAAGGCCCCCATGAGCCAGTCAAATCCAAGTTCATCGGTGTTCCGCTGGGAAACCTCTACAAACTTCGTGGTGATGTAGACCTGTTTCGTAATGGATTTCTTCCAGATCTCCACTTGGGCTTCGATGATGTCCTGATTCTCAAAGGAAGTCCTCACCGTGAGGATTCCGTTGCTGTAGCCCACAGTGTCGGTCTCGGCCAGTTCCACACCGATCGCTTTGATTACTTCGCGGGGCGAAGGCCTTGCCGCCAGCTTTGGTTTCGAGTCCGCCGCATCACCTCCACCAAACGGGTCTGTATCTTTCGCAGCCCCGGCATCCCCGCCGGCAGAGACCCCGGCCCGGGTTTGCCAGTCCGGCGGCACGCTGTATTGACGGGTCACAGTAGACCCGCCCTGGCCACCGCTGTAGAATGTCACGGAATTGGCTCCGATGTCATACCGCACACCAGCTTGCTGCGCTACGATTTTCACCACTTCCAGCAATGGCTGGTTTTTCATCTTCACAGAAATCGGCTTGGCGGCATCTGCATTCCTAGAGAGGAAATTGACTCCTTTTTTGCCGGGATCAGGCTCTTGCGTGTCATCCTCGGCGCTGCGCTTGCTGAGGAAACTGATGGCGTCGCTCAGCGGAGTCTCATCAAAACTGATGTTCCCGATGATGATGTTGTTGAGCTTGTAGGTAATACCAGCGGAAGTCGGCTCGGCAGGCCCGGTCGCACCGCCTCCAACAGGGGCTCCCACGGCGGTCGGCACTGGCGTGACCCAGAGATTATCCACGCCGTTGAGCATTCGCAGGCGGGTCTCATCCCGGGCGGCACGCAGGTAGTTGGACACCTGGCGCTGGCTCGCCTCCAGCTGGCGGCGGGCGGCAATGTTAGTGGGATCGATCGCAAGGATGCGGTTAAACTGTTGCTCAGCCTGACGGAAATCTCCCAGATCAAAGAAACCGAGACCTTGACGGAACAAACGCCGCACTTCTTCGGTGCTCTGATAGTGCTTTTCAGACATGGCCTGATTGTAACGATCAGGATCAGTCAGGTTTTGCTTCAGTTTTTTAGCTGCCTTGTTGTCAGGGTCAACATTCTCCGAAAGTACGGTATCCAACAAGGCCTGCGCCTGATCGCGTGAGCCGCGCTTACCCAGTTCATCAGCATACAGGAGGGCCTCCCGACTGAATTTGGAAGTAATGCGGGCGCGGTCAGCAGCATTCGCTGTGCCCATAGGCAGGGTGCTCAGGGCGGTGTTATACTTGGCTTGGGCACCGCCGTGGTCCTGCTCGGCGGAGAGCTTATCCCCCTCCACTTCAAGGTTGAAGGCATCAGCTATGCGCTTTTGGCGCTTGATGATTTCCAGTTCCACGATGCTGGAGCTCCGTCCTCCATCACCGGCGGAAGCCGCCAGCGGGTAGGTCACCGCGCAGGCAACAGCGGCCGCTAGGACCTTGGAGGGGAAGTGTAGTATTGGCGTCTTCTTCATTAGCTTTAGATGTTCTCTTGAAGGTTAGTTGAATTTTATGGATTGATTTGAAAGATAATTTTTATTTTTTTAGCGGAAGCTTCTTCTCTTTGCCTTTCATGGAAATGGTCGCTTCCGTGTCGGTCAGAGCGGTTATCTTCAATGGCTCAGTTGCATCCTTGAAG
>JAYVJI010000917.1:0-2438 GCA_043769435.1 Verrucomicrobiota bacterium | reverse complement strand
TGGATCAAAGTTCAATTTTCTCCAGATGCGCCGGAGCGTGGCCTAGAAAGGTGGCGGCGGTTTTATGGAATCGCTGAGCGGCATCGGTCACATAAAACTGTTCCCAGCCGGCATCCGGGCCCGGGTGCAGCAAACCGCGAGCGGCCAGCAGCTCCGCAGCTTCGGCAGCGGCAGCCTCCGCGCTGTCCACGAGCGTTACTTCCGGCCCCATGACTGCAGCGATCACAGGCATGAGCAGCGGGTAGTGGGTGCAGCCCAGAACAAGCGTGTCGATGTTGTCCTCCCGGAGGCCGGTCAGGTACTTTTCTGCCACTAGGCTGGTGATGGCGCTGTCGATTTCCCCCTCTTCCACGAGGGGCACAAAAAGCGGACAGGCGCGTCCGGATATGTGAACAGGTCCATCGTCGCCAGCTTGGGAAAAGGTCTCCCGGATGCGCTGATCATAGGCCCCGCTGCCGACAGTGGCGGCGGTAGCGATGACGCCGATGCGGCGGTTTCGCGTGGAAGAGGCGGCGGCCCGGGCACCCGGCCCGATCATTTCTAGCACGGGCACTTCCGGAAACTGACGGCGCAGGGCATCGGCGGCCAGGGCTGATGCTGTATTGCAGGCGATCACGATCAACTTGACGCCGCGGCTCAATAAAAAGCGGGTGTCCTCGACAGCATAGCGCTCAATCGTCGCCGGTGATTTGTTTCCGTAAGGCACCCTAGCGGTGTCTCCGAGGTAGACGAGGTTTTCCTGAGGCAGACAACGGCGCAGGGCTCGGAGGACAGTGAGTCCGCCTACGCCGCTGTCGAAAATGCCTATGGGCAGGGGGTTCATTCCCTGTAGGGTTACTGGAAAAACGTCCTCGCTGCGGGAACGGGGATTTTTTTGAATTGCCGGGTGATATCCACCAGGGAATCCTCAACTCCCATGCGCTCCAAGCTGCTAGCTCCGACGAACCCCACACAACCGGTGCGTTCATTCACCTGGGCGGCATCTTCGGGCGTGCAGATGGGGCCGCCGTGGCTCAAGAACATGATGTCTTTCCGCACGCTGCTGGCGGCGGCGATGATTCCCTTCGTCCGCTCCACGGCATCGTCCAGCGTGCAGGTGGCTCCCACCACGCCGATGGATCCGCCAATGGTAGTGCCGACGTGGGCAATGATAGCATCAGCGCCGGCGTGGGCCATGGCGATGGCTTCATCCGGGGCGCCAACGTAAACGACGGTGAAGAGGTCCATGCGGCGGGCCAGAGCGATCATTTCATATTCTTTTTTCACGCTCATGCCTGTTTCCTCCAAGACCTTGCGGAAGTGGCCGTCGACGATGGTGTGGGTGGGGAAATTATTCACTCCGCTGAAGCCCATGTCCTTTACTTTTCCCAGCCAGTGCCACATGCGGCGCCGGGGGTCGGTGGCGTGAACGCCACAGATTACAGGCACTTCCTCTACGATGGGGAGCACTTCATACTCGCCGATTTCCATGGCCACGGCATTGGCATCCCCATAGCTCATCAGGCCGCAGGTGGACCCATGGCCCATCATGCGGTAACGTCCGCTATTGTAGATGATGATGAGGTCGGCTCCTCCTTTTTCGATGAACTTAGCACTGATGCCAGTCCCGGCACCGGCGGCGATGATGGGGTCGCCCTTGCGCAGGGTTTCATGGAGTCGGTCTATGACTTCCTGACGTGTGTAGGGATTTCCTTTTCCGGTCCAGGGATTGGGCATGTTGTTGTTAGCGTTTAGTTGTTTTATAGCAGAGAGATCAAGCTTGCCCGACAGGCGGGTAGTCGATAGGAGTGAACAAAGACACCCATGGTTCCTCCTTGAAGCAGTCAACCACCATAGGGTCAGCGGCCCGGATGTTATTGAGTATGGCGAGGAACTTGAGCGGCTCCGGGCCTGGATTGCAGGTCATGTGCGGCACACCCGGCGGGATCAGGGCCATCTCACCGGCTTTCAGGACACGCCTGACCTCGCCCACCCACTGTTCTGCCACGCCTTCTAGAATGTAGATTATTTCTTCCCTGCCCGGATGGTAGTGAAAGTGGTGTGCTTCTCCGGCAGGGAAAGTGGCCCGGCAGAGATACAGATCATCGGAGCCAGCATTGGCAGGTGTCACGAATTCCTCGACATGGCACCATGGGAGATCTATGTGGCTGGCGTCACCTGCGTCTAAGTGAGTGAGAGGGCTTGACATGTCAGGATGCGGTTACGGTTTCAACAGAATTAGAGGACTGCGAGCGCAGAGCAGCGTCGAACAAACGGTGAGAGGCCAGCGCTTCCTGAGGGGTCACGCAGCCTAGGCGTTCACCGAGCAGGCCTTCTCTTTCCATGAGGTATGCGGCCCACATTTGTTGCATGATGTCTGGAAATCCGGGCTCAAAGATTCCGCCCGTGACCGTGGAAAACGCCATGTCAAAACCGAGGTCTGTGCGGTCCCACCACTG
>JAYVJI010000916.1:0-2701 GCA_043769435.1 Verrucomicrobiota bacterium | reverse complement strand
ATGTGAGGCCGCGATGCCCTTGATAGAAGGCGATCTCGCGACCTACGCGTTGGAGGGTGCCCGGGGCCGGCTGCGTCCGGACCTGCTCCATCTGCGCCCGGGCTGGAGCGTGTGCATCATGCTTGCTAGTGCGGGCTACCCGGCAGGCAGCAGCAGCGGAGACCTCATCAGTGGCCTAGAAAAAGTGAACGGCGTGCGCGTTTACCACTGCGGCACCCGGCGGAATGCGGACGGGCGATACGAGACCTCCGGCGGCCGCGTCCTCGCGATCGTCGCTCAGGCGGAATCCCGCGAAGCCGCCCGCGCCCAGGCCTCTGCGCAGGCGGATCTCATCAGCTTTCCCGGCAGGCAACGCCGCAGCGACATCGGGCTGATGCACTTCATCTGACTCCCGCATTAGCACCGACCTCACCGGACGTAATTTTCCGGATGAATCCTGCGCCAGAGGGCGCATAGATGGTGTCATCTCCACCCACCACGACCATGCTTAAGATGCTTCAATTCCTGACAGCCGCGCTGGCCGCTGTCGTTCTCTCCTCCTGCGCCGGCACCAATCCTGCCTCCCGCGTGGCGCAGTATCCCGCCATGATGGAAACGTTGTCTCCAGAGCACCGGACCATGGTGCTGCAAGGACGCGTGGAGGAAGGCATGACCAGGGACGCCGTTTACCTAGCCTGGGGCCGGGCGGACAACATCACGCGCGGCAGCGAGGGTGGCAGGCAGCAGGAAATCTGGCGCTACACCACTCTGCGCGCCATTCACCACACGACTATCGGATTCGGGCTCGGCTTTGGATACGGCGGCTTTGGACGCCGGGGGCGATACGGACGCAACGGATGCTACGGTGGCTGGTATGGCGATCCATTCATGGAGACCGGCCCTGAATACGTGCCGGTCACCTCAGCGGTCGTGCGCTTCAGAAACGGCCGCGTGACCGCGTGGGAGAGCGCCCGATGAGGCGCTCCACTTTCCTGCGTCTGCTAGCAGCAGCACCAGCGGCACTGACCACCGCGCAGGCCTCTGCTGCCCCTGCTGCCCCGGGGGAGCTGATCACTGCTTTCCCCGCTGGCGAGGCCACTATCCTGTGGAAGCGTGCTTGCGGACCGGGGTTTGCCGCGCCCCTCGCCGCCGCGGACCGAGTCTTCCTTTTTCACCGGCAGGCAGATGATGCCGTGCTGGAATGCATGGAAAACATCACTGGCAAGTTCCTGTGGAAGGCCCAGTGGGAGAGCGGGTACCGAGATGATTTCGGATTTGATACCGGCCCCCGGGCTGCACCCGTGCTCAGCGGCGGCAGCGTCTACTGCTACGGAGCAGAGGGCCGCATCACGGCCGTCAATGCAGCAGATGGCAAACAGCTCTGGCAGGTCGATGCCGCTGCGAAGTTAGGCTCCCCGAAGGGCTTTTTCGGACGCTCCGGCTCGCCGCTCGTTCACGGGGACCTAGTGCTGGCGGCCATTGGCGGACCGGATGCCGGGATCGTCGGCCTGGACCGGAAGACCGGTGCCGTGCGCTGGCAATCTCTGACAGGTGAAGCCGGCTATGCTTCTCCACTGCTCATGAAATCAGGCGGCAGCGACTACGCCGTGTTTTTCACCCGCGCGGGTGTGGCAGTGCTGGAACCCGCCACAGGCAAGATCTGCGCACAGGAACCCTTCCGCTCACGCATGGAGGCCAGCGTGAACGCCGCCTCTCCGGTCGCTGTAGGCCCGGACCACTTCTTCACCACCTCCAGCTACGGCACCGGTGCCGCACTCTGGAAACTGGAACCCGGCGGGAAACTCAGCAGCGCGTGGAAAAAGCAGGACTGCATGGACGCCCACTACAGCACCCCGGTCCTCATGGATGGTTTCCTCTACGGCTTTCACGGACGCCAGGAAACCGGCCAGGAACTCCGCTGCCTCAAAGCCGGGGACGGCATCGTCCAGTGGTCCACTCCCATCGCCCCGGGACACATCATCCTTCAGGGAAAACAGGCCCTCATGGTCACTGAGGACGGCGAGCTTCTCCTCACGCCACTGAGCCCGGATAAAAAGCCGGACCTCAACACCCGGGCGCAGATCCTCCGCGGCGGACACCGCGCTCCGCCTGCTCTGCTCTCCGGTCTCCTCTACGCCCGCGACGCCTCCCGCATGGTCTGCGTGGACCTGCGTAAACTCCCCTGACCCCCGGCGGCCGGAGATTTCCCAGTGCTGGACTGGGGTGTTGAAAAGCTAGCACTGAACGGGTTATGGGTTGCTGCGCATTTTTAGCGAAGCACCCGTGCCCGTTTGGGGGTGGAAGAAGGAGTAACTCGAAAAGAATCGAGCCGTTGGTAATGAGATGGTTACACGCTAGTTTGTCAGGAGAGGTCTAAATGTCGCTGCCGGAGCAAATCCAGTGCTGCAAGTCCACTGTGACTATGGAACGCCAAATACCTTGAAAATCCGTAGGAACGAATATCCATCGTTTCAACACCCCAGTCGGGGCCAGTCGGGGCGGTAGGATGTATGCCATGGCGCTGGTCTGCACATTGGTGGCGTCTCTGCGGACTTCCGATGCGGTGCGCCCGTCGGTGATGGTGCGCAGGGTGCTGGTATTATCCGGAGCGATGCTGGTCTCGGTATAGGCACCCGCAACGCCGATAGTGCGCACGGAACGGGAAATGATACCGCCGCTCTCCGACCATGAGCGAAGGCCATCGGTGCTGGTGTCTGCCATG
>JAYVJI010000915.1:0-2327 GCA_043769435.1 Verrucomicrobiota bacterium | reverse complement strand
CCCGCCTTTCTCTGTCGCCAAACGGATCTCATCCTGGCGGCGGCCAGGACCGGGCGTACTGTGAATGTCAAAAAGGGTCAGTTTCTGGCCCCGTGGGATGTGGGTCACATCGCGGACAAGCTGATCAAGGCGGGAAATGAGAAGTTTTTCTTCTCGGAGCGGGGATCCAGTTTCGGGTACAACACCTTGGTGGCGGACATGCGTTCGCTCTACTGGATGCGGGCTCAGGGCTACCGGGTGGTGTTTGATGCCACGCACTCAGTGCAGCGGCCCGGCGGCCAGGGGGCGGCTAGCGGAGGGGATGGCATTCTGGCCCCGGTACTGGCACGGGCAGCGCTGGCCGCCGGCTGTGATGGCGTTTTTATTGAGACACACCCGGAACCGGCGCGCGCTTTATCAGACGGACCGAATATGATACCGCTCTCCGATCTCCCAGCCGTCCTCCGCAGATTAAAGGCCATCCACCAATTGGTCACTGCTGACTGAATCCGCGTATGTACTTCATGGCCCGCGCTCTGCTTTCTGCTATCTGGTTTTTCTGCGGCGGTCTGTGCTCAGGGATGGCGCAGGCGCAGGAGCCTGCTGCTGCAGCAGCGGGGCCGGCGGGAGCTTTGACAGTTCCTGAAGAGGAGCCGCCGGAGGCCGCGGACCCATTCATGGAAGAACCGGTGGACTGGTTGGTGCGCCAGTTGGATCCCGATCTGCGCCCGCGCCTTGATGCCTTTTTGCCCGTGGGCCGCACCCACCACGGGATCCGGCTGCCGGTTTTTTTCCCCTGGCCGGTATTGCTGGATACTGAGGAGACCGCTGCCCCCGGGAAGCAAAAGGCCCGGCTCAAAAGCCTGATGGAATGCGCTTCCGCAACAAGATTGGATGACCGTCACATTTATGCTGACAAAGTCGTGCTCACTGAGTATAATGAGGATGGCACGCTGAAGATGAAAATTGAAATGAAGGACGCCTTTGTTAATCTGGAAATGACCATCATTTACAGCAACCGGCACGTGAAGATCACCACTCCCCGGATGATCACGAATGCCGAAGGAATGATCCACGACGGCAAGACCGGGCTCACGCTCATGGAAAAGGGCACGACCACGAAAAACACTGAGCTGAGCCCGGGCACTCCCGGCCTAGAAACTGCTCCACCAAGTAACGCTCTGGAGAAGACTGATGAACCGGAATCCACCGGAGCAGCTCCCCAACCAGCCACCACTCCGCACAACGGCGACTGAATTTCCGATTTATGAAAAAACTGCTTCCTGCCTCGCTGCTGCTCTGCCTGCTCCCGCTTCATGCTCAGGATAAGCCAGCGCCCAAGCCACCTGCCAAACCAGCCGCCCCCGCTACTAAGCCCCTTGCAAAGCCCTCCATCAAGGATGCGGCAACCGAGGCGCTCAACCGGCTCAAGCTGGATGAGAGGAACAAGGAAAAGCTGGATAAAGCTAAAAAGGCGGCGGAGGAAGCCCTCAAGAAGCACGAGGGAGCGGAAAAAATCATAGACCGCATCAAGGAAAAAATCCCTGCTGGGGGGGATGTGAAAAAGGCCGCCGATGATGCCGCAGCCAAGATGAATGTGAACCCGGAAGACCTGAAGAAGAGCAAGGAGGAACTGGAAAAAGGTCTCCGGCAGTTGGAACAGAGTGGCCGGAAATTCAAAGACGCACCCTCCCCCCCCCCCGCCGGCAACAAAAATGTCCCTGCTGTATCCAAAACATTTGATCAAATGCCGCTTCCCGGCGCATTGACAGCAGCAGTGGAGCCCGCCGCGCCCAGCGTGCCGCTCATCACCGCTGACCACATGATCCCGCCGGCCATTTCCTTGAAAGGTGAACGGACCGGGGACATCCGCTCACGCACCTACATCGGACAGGGGAATTCCATGATCCGGCAGGCAACCATGGCCGTCGATTCGGACGATATCACGATTGTCCTCAATGAGGATTTTGACTCACCCGATAAGAAGAAAAAGGATGCGCTGACGGTGAAGCCCGAGGATGACTTTGATTTTGAGCGGGTCACGGCCCGGGGCAGAGTGCGTGTGATCATGCTGTCAGCGGCGGACGGAATAGTGTATGTCGCCAAAGCCAGCAACATGGTCCTTGATGGGAAAACCGGGGAGATTATTTTGACCGGCTGGCCGGAGGTGCAGTGGGGAGAGCAGTGCCTTGTTTCCTCCTCTGCCAACAGCACCTTCCGCTTCAAGAAATCCGGCGATAAGCTCATCCCCGATCTCCAAGGGTCTCCGAGCTTCGTCAAGAGCCTCAGGTCAACCGGCAAGGCCGACATCCCCCGCACAGCGGACAAGCCTGTTCCCTCGCCATCTC
>JAYVJI010000914.1:0-3140 GCA_043769435.1 Verrucomicrobiota bacterium | reverse complement strand
TCGAACGCAGGATAATTCCGCTAGGGCCGATCAATTCATGGCT
Source organism: Verrucomicrobiota bacterium (assembly GCA_043769435.1). GTDB lineage: Bacteria > Verrucomicrobiota > Verrucomicrobiia > Verrucomicrobiales > V1-33 > JAYVJI01. The sequence continues at coordinate 3,097 of JAYVJI010000914.1, read as the reverse complement.
GGACTCAGCGGCACTTTGGGGGTTTCCAGCCTGCTTATTCTGGAGTTCCGGCAATCGCGGCAGAATTCAAAGAAAGGCCTGTCCTTTAGCCTCGAGGGCCGACGCGTGCCGCACGTGGCGAGGACGAGGCCGTTTTGATAGGCTTCCTCTGGATAAAGTTGGATGCTGCAGGCGATGATGATGACGCTCGCTTTCGGACATTTATAAGGACTGAGGCCCATCGAGCCGACGCCACGCGTGATGACGAGTCGGATGTAGCCGTCGGTCAATTCATTGGCGCGGCAGGTTTCTAAAACGGCAGCGGTCATTTCCGCTGGGGTCATCGGAATGGTGAGGAGGATGCTCTTCGCCGAATCGTAGAGGCGGCGGATGTGTTCTTCGAGGCGGAAGACGCGGCGATTGTAAAAACGAATGCCTTCGAAAATGCCGTCTCCGTAGAGTAAGCCGTGGTCAAAGACCGAAATTTTCGCGTCTTTTTCGTCTAGGAGCGAGCCGTCGATGTGAATCTTCATGGGTGGTAGCGGGAGCCTGCCGAGGGCGGCTTTGGCGCGTGATCATGCGGGGCTTTCCCTCGCCCGCAACCAGTGAAACAAGGAAAACGAGCGCCATTCAATCTCGGGCGGACTTACTTTTTGGCCCGCGCTACTTTTTTGCGCTGCACATACTTCCACCGCTCCTGCTTCCAGGATCCGTATTCGCCGCCCCAGTTGGAGGATGCGAACTGATGCACCACGCTGCCGCTGGTCAGCAGGAAGGGCGGGTAGATGCGCGTCTGGCCGTCCTCAGGCTGGCGACCTGCATGCACGCCTTTGAGCCGACGCAGTTGGGACGGTTTTTTGCCCAGATAGGCGAGGATGCCGTCGCGGAAGAGTTCCGGCCCGGTGTGGTAGTGGACAAATTCCGGGTTCTTGAATTGCCAGCCCTTCCGAGCCCTCTGGAGCACGAGCTGGATCACCTCCCATAGCGCGGGGTGTTCCGGCTTTGCGGCAAAGGTCCAGTTGATGATATTCGGCAGGTCCTCCAGCCCGACCACAAGGCCGTCCGCAGCACCGATCCATTGGCTGGAAGGCTCGCGGCATTCCGCATCTGTGTCCGCGTAGATGCCGCCGTATTTATAAACCACCAGATAGCGCCAGAAGTCCGCGCGCATCACGCCCAGCGGCAGGCTTTTGTAAATCCGCCAGATTTCTCCGCCAAACTCCGTTTTCACAAAGGCAGCTGCCTCCGCGTCATCCATCAGCGTCAGTTCCCAGCCAGGATGGTGCTTGCGCCAGCTTTCCACGCACTTCGTAGCAGCGGCGTTGAGTTCTTTATTCTTGCTAGTGAACCACAGTCGCGGTGGCACCAGTGCCGTGCCTGCGGGCGGCGCTGCGGGAACCGGGCCGCGGACGGGCGCAGGAGTTGCGGGTGGTTCCTCAGAATACACGCGGCTCTCGACATGGCGAGTGATTTGTCTTTGGAAGTCCGCAGACTTCATCGCCGTCATCACCGCCTCTGGCCCTACGGTGCCGAGGGCGGAGCAGGCCTTGCCGCAGGCCGTGGTGTATCTCCGGTCCTCCTGCCAACGGCAGAAGACACAATCCGTCTGCGGTGTCACGGATTTCACCGTGGGAGCGGCGGAGAAAAGGAACTCTGGAGGCAGGTGGGAGTGGATGCACAGCGTGGGCACCTGCAGCAGTCCGGCCAGATGCACCATGCCGCTGTCCAGTCCGATCACGGCCTCCGCACCCAGCATGGCATCCATAATCCACTCCGGTAGATGATCCACCGCCCAGTAAGCATTGCTCTGATCAAAGGTCTGCTGCATCCGCTCCGCTTCCTTTCCGACGCCGATGGCCACCGGCGTGATCCCCACTTGGTCCAGCAGCCATGCCAGCCGCCTCCAGTTCGCCTGCGGCCAGTCCCTGCTTTCCCATGCGGCAAACGGGGCCAGAATCACATATCTTGAAAATTCCAGCCGCGGAATGCGGATTTCCCGGTCTGTTTTACTCTGCCCACGGCTACGCGCGCCGGTCAATCCTTTGCGAAAATCTGCCCCCGCCCATTGCCGGTACCATGCCACTTTATCCCGGGCGTAGCGCAGTTGCTCCGCGTAATCTACATCCATGTCTGGCGTGCCCGAGGGTGGCGCTTCATCCGTCACCATCACCAGCGGATGCTCAACACGCTCCAGCCACTGTGGTAGCCGCGTGTGGTAAAGCACGGGCTGCTGCGCCGCATCCGCAACCTGCACAGCAGCGTAGTAGCCCGTCACCGCATCGCCGATTCCGAAAGCATGATTTGCTAGATGAAGAGGCGCTTCCTGCGGTTGGTGTCCTGCCTTTAGGCGCCCCCTATTGGGCCTGATTACTGGGTATTCGCTTTCCACCCGGCGCAGCCGCAGCTTCCGCGCCTCCAGTGTCTGCCCGTCAGCAAACGCTCCGCGCCAGCGCCCGGACCATTCCTCTTCCCCATCCAGCACGAGTTCCGCAGACATCACTTTCTCACCGGAAATGCGAAGCGTCCACCTCCCCCTGCGCTTCTCCACATCCCAGAAATAAAATCCCTTCGCCGCCCCCTTCCCTAACACGCCGTCTTTCAAAAATGAAACCTCCACCGACCGCAGCCCCCGCGCTAGCACTGGCGCAGCATCCTCTCCAGGTTTCGTCTCCGCTCCCCTAGTTTTTCCATTTTCTATTCTCAATTCCGCATTTTCCATCCCTTTCGGCTTCAGCATCGCAGCCTCCATCTCCTGAGTGATCCAGGGTTTTCCCTTCCTCGTCTCAGACCACGGTTCCGCAGGGCCACAACAGCCTGCACTCTTCGGTCTGCGGTCTTCTATTAGCCAGACATCATTCGTCAGTTTTTTCGCAATAGCCTGCCGCACCGCCCAGTCCCCCTCCAGAAAATCTATCTCCTGTGGCCGCTTCCAGTTTAGACGCCCGTTCCACAGCCTGCGCAGCTCGGCCAGATAATCGCGGCACTCCTGCTCGTAAAGAAAACCCGGGATGCGCGGATTTTCCCCGAGCAGATCCCACTTCGCCATATTCCGGTGCTGGAAGATGCGGTTCCCCTCAAAGTCGTGCTGGCACATCACCCCATGCCCCGGGGGCGCTCC
>JAYVJI010000913.1:0-1835 GCA_043769435.1 Verrucomicrobiota bacterium | reverse complement strand
CAAGCCCCACTGGAGTAACCAGACAGTGAGAGTGCCAGCACCGGCCCACTCTAGGGAGGTGAAGCTGAAAAGGCTGGCGAAGTACAGCATGGCGCATGCATTCAACCTCAGCGTCAGACGGTCAAGCCTCATTGCGTGCGGATTTACTAGGCTCCTCCTATGACAGGCCCGCCGCGCGAACTGTGGAGGTTGACCCGGCTGCGCTGGCAACCCAGGGAGCCAAGTATAAGGTATGTCAGTCGCGGGATGGTGGCTTGAATTTCATTCGGCCGGATGTATTCCGGTCTGGTATATGATAATCACTTTTCTGACCGTTCTCCTCACTGGTGCCGTCGTGCTCGACTCCGATGTTCCCGATAATCTTGTTGCCGATGGCGTGCCGCCCATTTCGGCAGAACTGAAAGCAGACACGGGCCGTTATCTTGAGTTCCGGGCGGCGGCCTTCCAAGGCTGGCACCCGCAGCGTTTGGAAATGCTGATCTCCACGCGCTTTGCAGATACCATGCAGCTTCATATGGTCAAGGCCCCGGGAGGGGCCCGGAAGCAACTAACATTTCTGCCGGAGCCCGTTGGCGTTGGCTCTTTCCGTCCAAAGAGCGGAGACTGTATCGTCTTTTCCCGCGACACTGGTGGTGGCGAAAATTTCCAGCTTTATCGCTATGATTTGGCGGATGGAAAGATCACCCTGCTGACTGACGGTAAGTCCCGTAATACCGGGGCCATGTGGTCCAGAGATGGCAGGCAACTGGCCTTCACCAGCACGGCCCGGACCGGCAAGGACAATGATGTCTGGGTCATGGATCCTGATAAACCGGAGAGCAAAAGGCTGGTAGCTGAGCTTCAAGGTGGTGGCTGGGGACTGACTGACTGGTCAGCAGATGGCGCGCGTTTCATTCTGGGGGAGTATCTCTCGGCAAATGACGCGCGCTTCTGGATCATGGATGCCGCCACAGGGGCGAAGGAAATCCTGACGCCCCCGGGCGAAAAGCCAGTAGCCCGCGAAGGAGGCCGCCTGAGTCATGACGGGAGTGAGATTTTCCTGACCAGCGATGAGGGCGGGGAATTCCGCACCCTAGGTCGCATGTCGCTCAAGGATCGCCGTTTCCAGCCAATGACTCAGGACATACCATGGGACGTCGAGAGCCTGGATCTCTCGCCGGACGGATCGCTACTGGCCTTCAGCACCAACGAAGATGGAGCCAGTGTGCTCCACATCATCCCCACCGGCCCCTCAGCAGGTAAGGCCGCCGCAGTGCCGCCACTTCCGCTGGGCGTTATCAGCGGCATGACCTGGCATGAAAACGGTAAAGACCTTGGGTTTGGCATGACCTCCGCACGCTCACCGGCGGATGCGTGGTCGCTGGATACCGCCACCGGACAGCTCACCAGATGGACGGAAAGTGAGACCGGTGGGCTGAACACGGAGAAGTTTATCGAGCCCGAAATCGTCAGGCTGAAAAGCTTCGATGGCACCCCGGTATCCGGCTTTCTTTACCGTCCTGATGCTGCGAAATTCCCGGGCAGACGTCCGGTGATCATCAATATCCACGGAGGACCTGAAGGCCAGTCCCGTCCGGTATTTCAGGCGCGGAATAATTATTACCCTAACGAAATGGGGGCAGCCATACTCTACCCTAACGTGAGAGGCTCCGAGGGCTACGGCAAGTCATTCCTCGCCAAAGACAACGGCTTTCTCCGGAAGGACAGCGTAAAGGACATAGCTGCCTTTCTAGATTTCATAGAGACGGACGCGGCGCTGGATAAAGACCGCGTGGCCGTGACTGGCGGCAGCTACGGCGGCTACATGACCCTAGCCTGCATGATCGACTACGATG
>JAYVJI010000912.1:0-2217 GCA_043769435.1 Verrucomicrobiota bacterium | reverse complement strand
CCTAACGATTACCGGGACCCTGACCGTGCTGCCCGGCACGGTCATCAGGCTCGCCCAGAATGTGACTATCAACGTCAACGAGGGCGCCACTTTGCAAGTCAACGCCACGCGCACGAACCCGGCCTGCTTCGTGGCTGCGGCTCTGGGCAAACCATGGGGCGGCATCCGCTTGAGAGCCGACACGGCCGCAGCGGGCGTCGCCGCATTGAATGCGACCGGGGCTATCTTCGCCAGCGCCGGCTCCAGCTATAACTGGTTTACTACGAACACGGGCTACTCCACACACCGCAAGGAACAGGCCTGCGTGCTGATCGATACCGGCGCCACCTGCTTCCTCACGGACACCTTCCTGCTCGATGGCCGGGGGCAGGCCTTTCACACTAGGAACGGCACCCTGAACCTATCCCGCTGCCTCGTGCAGAAGGGCACCACCGGGGGGGAACAAGCCGGCGGCCAGGTGGACATAGACCGCTCTGCGATCATCGACTTCCATGACCGCCCGAATGGCTCGACCTCTGTTTTTCTGGATGAGACTCCGGGCTTCGTGGATGGCGACAGTGACGGGCTCTATTTTGTCCCCAACAGCTCCCTGCTAGGGAACAAAACGTGGACTGTTTCCCGCTCGGTCATAGGCTGGACCAAGGATGACGGCATCGACACCGGTGGCAGCGGCGGCGGCACTACCATCCTCCAGGATTCCTGGATCGAGAGTTGCTATCATGAGGCCATGAGCCACAGCGGCGCAGGGCGCGTGCCAGAAAGCCGGGGCAGTGTCCACTACTCCTGTGGACAGGGATTTGAGTGCGGTTATGAGGGGCCCGTCAGCCTCATGGATGGCTCCGCCGTGCTGGACTGCATGGTTGGCACGCGCTTTGGAGACAACTACACCAGCGGCTTTACCTACGGCGGCAGCCTCACTGTCAGGAACTCGCTCATCCTGTCTAACCAGTTTCACGACGTCTGGGGCTTCGCATGGAACAGCGTAGGCGGGGATGCCACCAGAGCGTGGACCTACAACACCGCGCGCATGACCATCGAAAACAACTTCCTCAGCAAGGCCAACCCCCACCATCCAACCAATACAGTGTGGAATCCAGCTGCCAATGGTCCGCTGCTGGCCCCCTTCATGCCGGTGGCGAATGCAGATGCCGGTATCGCTTGGCTGAGCAGCAAAACACAGGATACCCTGAGCGCCTGGCCCGGTAAATTCACCGCACGGCTCAGCACTTTCAATTCCAGACCAGTTTCCACCAGCTACCGCGTCACTATGCTGGATGCCCCCGGCGCTTCAACTTCCACCATCTTGAGCAGCGGAACCCTGACATTTCCTGCCGGCGTAGTCATGCAGGCCACCCCAGACATCACGGTGCCAGCGGCCGCCGCCCTCGTGTTTGTAGAACTCACCGACCCGGTTAACGGCGCCATCACCGGCCCACCACTCATGTTTTACAAGGGACAGGGAAGCACACCGGATGCTACCCCCATCACCTTCAACTCCCCTGGCTGGAGCTACTCCGCTATCCGTGCAGAGCCCGCCGCAGGGTGGAAGACCACGGGCTATACCGAGACGGCCAGCGAATGGAAAACCGCCCAGACCGCTCCCATCGGGTTCGGCAACATCGGTGCCACCGGCAGCCTCCTCACTATCAATACCACCCTGACCACCGCAGAACAAGGATCCAGCACCGACCGGACCAAGGCCGTCTATTTCCGCCGGAAGTTCACCGTAGCCAACCCCGCCGCCGTGGCCGCCCTAACGGTTAGCATCATCCGGGACGACGGAGCCAGCGTCTACATCAACGGCTATAAAGTGGATGATACCAATCTCTCCGCCGGGGCAGCCGTGGGCGGCGTCATCAGTTACACCACCCTCGCGACCGCTGGTGTGGACGGCGCGGTGGAACGGGACATCATCGCCCTCACCGCACCGCAGACCGTTCTGGATCACCTCCTGCCCGGCACGGATGCTAACGTCATTGCCATAGAGGTTCATCAGATCAACATCACCTCCGGCGACCTTGTCATGGACGCCTCCGTGGCTACCAGCAGCACACCTCAGGTCGCCGTCCCCACATGGGGCCTCGGCCACCTCACAGGCCGCCCGTTCCTCTATTGGCTCGATCCCGCAGTGCAGCTCCAGTCCACCACCAACCTCAGTGCGTGGCCCCAGGATTTCCAAAACGTCAGCCCCTTCTTCCCAGTCCCGGACGCTGACCC
>JAYVJI010000911.1:0-1896 GCA_043769435.1 Verrucomicrobiota bacterium | reverse complement strand
CTCCGCCAGTGCAGGAGCAGGAGCAGGAGTGCCCGCCGGTAACCGGGTGCGGCTGCCGGGCAGTAGCAGGGGCCCGCCGCGCAGGCTTTGCGGCAGATGGGCCAGCTGGACCCGGGGGCCGCGGCACATGACGACGGCGTGCTCCACAGCGGTGCGCAGTTCCCTGACATTTCCCGGCCACCCGTAGGCCAGCATGGCCCGCATGGCATCCGGGGCGAAGTCCCGGGCGTCCCGGCGGTTTTCCTTTGCCAGCTCACGCAGAAACGCTGCCGCCATGCCCGGGATGTCCTCCCGGCGGTCCCGCAGGGGCGGCACGAGTATGGACACCACATTCAGCCGGAAATAAAGATCCTCGCGGAATGTGCCTTCCTCGACCATGGAGGCGAGGTTTTTGTTAGTGGCGGCGATGACCCGGACATCTACTTTCACCGGGCTGTTGCCGCCTACGCGCTCGATGGTGCGCTCACCCAGCGCGCGGAGGAGTTTCACCTGGGTGGCGCCATCGATCTCTCCTATCTCATCCAGAAAAAGGGTCCCGCCGTGGGCGGATTCAAACCTGCCGATGCGCTGACCGGTGGCCCCGGTGAAGCTGCCTTTTTCGTGGCCAAAGAGTTCACTTTCCAACAACTGGGGGCTGAGCGCGGCACAGTGTACTGTGACCAGTCTGGCGCGCGGACGGCCGCTGAGATTGTGCAGGGCATGGGCCACCAGTTCCTTGCCGGTGCCGCTCTCGCCTTCAATGAGGACGGTCGCTCTGGTGGGGGCGACCGTGGCGATGGTTTCAAAAACCCGGTGCATCACCGGCGTGTTCCCCATGAGCTGATCCAGACCGTATTTTTCCTCTACCTGCTTTTTCAGCGCGGTGTTTTCTTTCTCGAGCGTGCGGCTGCGGATGGCCCTGCGGATGAGGAGTTCCAACTCATCAATCTCAAAAGGCTTGGTGACGAAATGCCACGCGCCGCGCCTCATGGCCTCCACGGCGGTAGCCTCGCTGCCGTACGCGGTCATCATGATGACAACGGGTGGATGCGCCATTTTCAGCGCGGTCTCGACCAGTTCCATGCCGTCGTCAGCACCGAGGCGGAGGTCTGTCACCATCACGTCCACCTGCTCTAGGCGCAGGATTTCTAGGGCCTCTGCCCTGTCTGAAGCGACGTACACGTCGAAGTCGTCCTCGAGGGACATGCGCAGTCCGTCGCGGGTATTCTTCTCATCATCCACTATGAGGACTGTGGCGTCCATATGGAGGCCAGTCACTATGCAGCGCCCATGGATGCAAGACGAAATGCGGCTGCTGATCCGGTGACCGGTAGAAAGAACTTGCGCCCGGACGGATCAGCTGGACCTTTCTTTCTGTCGCTTAATATCAGTCGCCACTGTCGCATCTCATGCCCGCTTCCGTTATCTCTCATCCTTCCTTCAAGCCCTTGCTGCTCGTCCTGCTTTGTCTGGCGACGTGGTTCGGCTGCCTCAGCGGTCAGTTTTACGCGGACGATTACATCTTCATCATTGATATCGCCACGGGCCGGCCCATGCCCCAGCAGTATCAGCTGGGAACGTTCATCCTATCCTCGCCGCACGCTACAGCGATGGCGGAGGTGGATTTTTTCAATCTCATTCCCTCGATGATATGGAAGGGCATCAGCCTGACCTGTCAGGAGGATGCCGAGGAGGGGCTAGTGCTCTATCACGGTGTGAATCTGCTGTTTCACATGCTGGCGGCGGTGATGGCGTGGCGGGCTGGCCGTGAGGTACTGCGTCTGCTGTTGCCGGAGCGGGAAGCCTTCGCAGAGCGCGCCTCATTTTTGGGGGCGATGATCTTCGCAGTGCATCCGCTCTGCTCTGAGCCTGTGAACTACGCGAAGTGCCTGAACTCCCTCACGGTAGTGGTGTTTG
>JAYVJI010000910.1:0-6836 GCA_043769435.1 Verrucomicrobiota bacterium | reverse complement strand
GTTTTCAATGTGCAGGGAACTGATCCGGACAACCTTGCTAGGTCCACGGCACTCAAGGCGCGGCGGTTCGACATTCACCAGAAGGCCTGCCTGCTCCTGATGAAAAACCCAGCCTGCGCCGCCCGCGCCTTTGCGCGCTATGTGGCAGCTATTCTCAGCACTAAAGCACAAGCCGCGCCGGATACGCTGGAGACACTTGCCAGGCAAGTGCTGGCGCTGCCGGGCACAGGCAACATGGGCGTCAGCGCGCTTACCTACTCCTACAATAATGGAGATGAACAGCGCGTCCGGATGATCTCGCCGGACCAATGGCTGGTAGAGCGGGCTTGGGAACTAAAGAAGCCCGAACACATCACAGATGATCTCCTGCCCCTACTGCGGAGTACGCATCCTGCGCTCGAAAAGGAAGTGCAGAGCAACATGCCGCTCTACTTTGGAGCGGCAGAGACCTTCGAGTCCGCCGCCCTGGCTTTCCTGAAACGGAAAGCGCAAAGCGGCCCCCGCAATCAGCGGGGGGCGGACTCTGGCTGGGAGCAAGTGCTGAGCGTTATGGAACTCCGGGGGCTGGACGCCAACTTCACACCCCACATCATCGACTCCATGAAGCGGCAGTCTGCGAATCAAAACTATTCTGAAACCAGTCCCGTCCTCGCTTTTGCCAAGTATCTGTCAAAGTCCGGAAAAGGTGACCGCGCTGGAATCCTGCTCAGAGAATACGCCGGAATTGTGATGGGGCCGCTGGCCAGCCGCCGCAGTTTGATCAGTGCCCATTGGAATTCGAGTTCCTACTCCAGCAACACTCCTAACGGGCGCATGCAGTCATGGTTACAAACGATGCGCAAGGCATGGCAAATGCCGGAGCTGGCCATCCTGGCGGCAGAAAGTTATACTCTGGAGTTTGAGCGGATTTCGGGCGGATCTGTGGAATCACCGAATTTCTATATCTCCTCCAGCGCCCTCCAGAACCCCGGCTTTTGGACGGCTCCAGCAGACAAGCTGATACTCCGGCTGCGCCACACATCACTCATGGCCCCCACCGGGCAGTTCATTCCCTGCGTCAGCACAGCAGACGGCAACAAGTCTTGCGCCATGGTCATGGCCATACAATCAATGGCCGGTGTGAGCCGTGAAAACCGGGAGGCGCTCCTTCCACTTGTCGCGAAGGAGCCGCAGACATTCGGTACAGAATTGCTTGTCCATGCGCTGACCGGTGAAAGGCCGGATGGCGGTTCGGCACTCTATAAGACATGTGCAGCTCACTTGGATGAGATCAAGCAACTGCCTCAGGATATACAGCGTGAATGGATGACCATGCTGACGATGGTCCGCCCCGGAAGTGACTTCGATGCCACCGCAGCGCCGGGGAAAGCCTTGACGGAATGGATGAAGGCACCGCAACCTAACGCTTCCGGGCAGGTGCCGGATTCGGAATACGAGGCGTTTTTGAAATTCAAACAATCCCGGGGCGCGCGCGGCCTGAATGACAACCAGATGGTGGATAAGTGCCGGCCACTCCTGGCCGCATTGATTCCTGCGGCACCGGAAAAGGCACTGGAGGTATTTGCCAAAGCGCGCGCGCTGGTGCAGGAATCCCGGCGGCTCGGCATGGCATCCAATGTAGGTTATGGGGGCAACCATAGCGCGCTGGCTCAAGTGCTGCTGCTGTTCCAAAATGGCGAGGGCACCATGGAGGGATTAAAGTTCACTCTCGATGCCCTGATGCTGACGGAAGGATTTCCGGTAGAGTATTCCCTGCGGCTATCGCAGTCACTGGCAGGCACGCTCAAGACCACTGTCAATAAGGATACCTCTGGGGATCCGCCATTAGTCAAGTTCCGCAAAATCCTTTCAACACTTCCAGCCGGCACGCAACGCCTGCTGCTGCCCTTACTGACAGAATGCATAGCGGCGAACCCTGAATGGGCAAAGCCGGAGGCACTCGCTGCCTTGACGAAGCAGGAAGCCCCCACCGCCAACGAAGAGACCACGACCCTCCTCATCAATGCATGGCACTTGGCTGCGGCCAGCTTTCAGCGCAAGGAGAGCAAGAAGAAGGAAAGCAAGGACCAAGTCCTTGACCAGTCTGGTATAGCAGCGGAAAAAGCGCTGCTGGAATTGCTGGGCGATGAAAAGCTCCCGCTGGCGGTGCGGACGGGGATGGCGGGATCCATGCTTAGTTCGTTATCCCTTTCTCCCACCGCGCAGGAGACGGCCCTGAGCCTGCTGCTCCAGTCGTGCAGCCTCGTCTCCCCGTGCGACAACATCACCGTGCAATCGATCATGGCAATGCCCTGCCTGAAGGGCGGTGCACCGCTCACGGATGCCGGGAAAAAGGATGCGGAGGCGTTACTCCAGCACATCATGAAACCAGCCCGCCAAAAAGGAGTATACGGATGGCAGACCTCATATGATTTCAGTGATCCAGGAGGCTTCGCTCTCAACCTTGCTAACCAAACAAATGACCCTGCGATCGTGCGCCGGTTCCTCGGCGGAAATGCCGCAGCGGTCCACTCCGGCTGGTTGCCATGGCTCCTGCAGCACAAGGAATTTGAGTTGCTCAGCAAAGCCCTCCGCGGCGGCTATAGCGGCCTGTTCGAATCCAACAGCATGACAGCATGGTCCAGTGATTTGAACGCTCCCCTAGGCGAGTGGCAGGCCACGCTGGCTGATGATGAGGAAAAATTCCTCGCGGCGCTTTGTGTTGCCATGCTGGGTGATCCCAAGACCGCTGAACCAAATCCCGAAAGGAACGCCAGACTGAAACTGCTGGGTGCCAGCCTGCCCAAGACTTTTGCGAATCCGGTGCTGATGGAGATAGCACTGGCAAGCCTAGCAAAATCCGCCGCTGACCAGGACGCCTACCGCGATTTGGTCAGTAAATGGGGAGCGGCCCAAACCCTTGGCGCGTGCCTGCTTACCCAGGAATCGGGTCAAAGAAAAATCCGCTCAGAGCTTTTTATGGCATATATCGAGTCCCGAATCGCCGCTGGTGACAGTGCCACCATGGCCGGAGCGCTCAGCCAACTGGCGGGAAGCCTATCCTCTCAGCAGGCGTATTACCTGCAGGAGTTCTTGCCGGGTTTTCTGCAAAAGGCGTGGAAGGCCACGCCGGGAATGTGGCAGAAAGGCACGGAGCAAGATCGCCGGACCTTGCGGGCAGCATGGTTGCAACTGAGCCTAGCAGGCGATCCGCGAAGTTTGCTCCGCAACACCGAGGCCAACCAGCCATACACTCTGGCGCTGGTGCTCCACGCTGCAGATGATGACCTCCCCGCCATGCACGCGCTCTGGCAAGATCTCCCCTCCAGCAGGAAGCAGCAGGTCCGCCACGGGTTCTCCTCCATAAGCCCGGAGGTGCTTTTCCGCAGTCTGTCATGGCCGGTGGAATCCCTGACACCTTATCCCAGCATCATTCTCAAGGCCCTCAGCAGTCCTCTCCCGTGGCCAGGAGGCGGGGTTCCTAACTATTTCCAAAAACTCATCGACAAAAAGCTGCTGGATCCAGCCGCCGTCCTTCGTAACGCAGACGCCATGCTGCTGGCTCAACCGGAAAATACTGTCGCTATGACCGAGCTTGCTGCCCTCTTCACGGCCACCGGCCAGACGGAGCAGGCCCTCGCTCTCATCGAAAAAGCGGCACCTCTCACCAGCAGTGCGCCGGCGATCCTAGCACTCGCCATGGCAAAATCCAGCGCCCTAGAAGCTCTGGGACGCATGGATGAGGCATCCGCTGCCCTGGTGCTCAAACCGGAAATAGCCACCTCACAGAAAATCCCCCAGACGGACGTTCAAGCTTATCAGGCAAGGCTCAGAAAGTTCAGCAAAATGGCAACCCTCCGCAACGATGGGCCCGGGCCATTGCTTGATGAGGTGGCTGGAAAACTGGCGGGCAAAGCAGATGTTCAGGAGTCATGGACGGAGGCAAGGCTGGTCTTCGAAACCATCGCCAGCCTGACGGCGAAATCGAATGCAGGCGAGGCCGCCGCATGGATAGAGGCCGCCCTGCTAACAACTACTGCGCAGAGCGGCCTGACACCATCCGACCGCTCCGCGGAACTCGCCAGACTGAGCCATTTGCTAAGGGACGCGAGGAAGGCCAGTGGAGCCACGGGCGAGGCTCCCCTGATCGGCCAAGACCAGGTCTGGCGCTACAAGGACGAGGTGCTGCCGGACGGCGAGTCATGGCTCAAGCCGGGCTTTGATGACAGCACATGGGCCAGCGGCAGGTGCCCCCTCGGCACTGACACCGCCGGAACCACAGTTGTTAGCAAATTCAAACCGGCAGCCGTCATTTACGCACGCGCCGCCTTCGATACCATGGATCCTGATGCCATCAAAAACATGGTCTTGAGGCTGCAGCGGAACGACGGCGCTGTCATCTGGCTCAATGGCCGTGAAGTGCTCCGCTCCAACATGCCCAGCGAGAAGCTTTCACCCACGTCCCGTGCCACCCGTTCTGCCACCGCCACAGAGACAGCGGAGACACGGGACACCCGGCTGACCGGCTATCGACGCAAGCCCATCGCGAAATCCAATGTCCTCGCTGTGGCATTGTATCCCCATCCCGATTCACCCGCAGATGGTTTTCTGAATCTCCTGCTGCTTCCCAATCAACTGGAGGACTGGGAAGTTCCCAAATCCATCGATAAGGCAACCCTCCCAGCGAGGCTGGGAGAGGCATGGAACCGACTGCCGGTGGAATTCCGAAAATCGATTCTGGAAAACTAAAAGGCTGAACCCAGCGGCACGCGGGTGCCAGGGGAGTTGTTCCATCAGGGTGTCATGGGCATAGGTCTGAGCTGGCACCGTTGTCTCCATCCTCGCCGGGAAGAATGAACCAGGGGGCGTTTATGTCGCCCTCCAGTTCGCTTGTGATAATGAATGTGGTGGATGCACGGCATGGCGCGGCAGCCATGGCCAGGACCCAAATCCAGAACAGGATTATTTTCATGGTGCGTAGAGGCCTGCGGCCTGCATAGCGTTGAGATAGGTGCGCGGCAGTTCACAAATGGGGGCAGAAATCTGCATCCTAGGTAGGTGATCATGCGGTCATGCGATATGTACCGGGCGGCGCTGCTAGTGTGCTGGGCGTTAAATACCTATGCCGAGTAGTCATTCGCCACGCTCCCGTGCGAGAGCTTCTTTCGCCCGCTGGATTTTTCGGAGGATTTCTGATCCCTCTGCTTTCCAGACGTAGCGCCTGGGCGCCAGATCACGTTGCGCCAGATAGGTTTCTATCGATTTGACGAGTTCGCCAACGCTCGCAAAGCTGCCCTCACGGATACAATCCACAGTAAGATCCCGAAAAAAGCGCTCGACGAGATTCATCCAGGACGATGATATCGGCGTGAAGTGGAGCGCCAGGCGGTCCACCCCGTGCTCTTTGCGATGGTGCTGGTTGCGCCACTTGATCCAGCTTTTCACCTCCGGGTGTTTGTGGGTCGCGTAGTTGTCCACCACCAGATGCAGGGTCAATCCTGCAGGCGTCTGCTTTTCCTGGTGCTTGAGGCAGCCGAGCCATTCCACGTGGGTGTGGCGATCCGCAGTCTGACGGATGATTTTGCCGTTCAGATAATTGAGCGCGGCAAAGAGCGTGAGGGTGCCGTGCCGGATGTAGACATGGGTGCCGGTCCGCACCCGGTGCGGCCCCAGCGGCAAGCCCGGCTGGGTACTCTCCAGCGCCTGGCACTGGCTCTTTTCATCCCAGCACAACACGAGCGAACGCTCGGGCGGATCAAGATACAAACCGATCACATCCCAGAATTTCGCCTCAAACTCCTTGTCGCTGGAAACCTTGAAGGTGCGTGTGATGTGCGGCTTGATGCCGTTGGCCCGCCACAGACGCTGCACCGTATTGGCCGAAACTCCTTTGGCCCTGGCCATGGAGCGCGAAGACCATTGGGTTCGGCCCGGAGGCGGAGATGTCGCCTCGGTTATGATCGTGGAACGCACCGCTGCCGCGATGACCGTTTTGCGTCCTGGGCGACGGACTTTTGCAAGACCAGAAACACCACCTTTGATGAAGCGCGTCTCCCATTTTGCGATCACCGGACGGTTCACGTCGATCAGGTCCGCCGCCTGCTGCTGACTGAGCCCGCTGGCGCGCGCGAGGATAATCCTGGCCCGCCTGACCTCCCGCTGGGTAGCCTTGGGTTTTCTGATGATGGTTTCGAGTTCCCGTTGCTGGACGGGCTCAATCGAAAGGATGCGGATTGGACGAGCCATGCTCTGATTCTACACATGCCCGCATTTTGTCTAGTTATGTCTCGCTCAGCACACTAGCGGCGACGGCGCGCTAGAAGCGGGAATGCTGCGGCCAGTCCCAGCAGCAGGCTTGTGGGCTCCGGAATGTAATACGTCTTCGTCCACGTCCGGTCTATGTGCCCGTGCCAGAAGTTCACCAGTTCGATGTCGCCGGTGATTTCGTAGCCGTAGGAGGCGCGGAAAAACCCTCCCCCGCCAGGGTTCGCGGCACGGTAACCGTGTCCGAGGCTAACTTGGTTGGAGTAATCATCATCATTGCCTGTGTCATCACGATAGACACTTGTTGAGACGACGTAATCGCCGGCTACTAACCCGATGTCGAAATAGTGCCTCTCGAACAATGACTCTGGAGAGCAGGGAAAGCCGGAACATCTGGGCACAAAGACAGAATTGAAACCCACACCCGCGAAGACATCTTCCCGGCCAATATAGCCACCAAACATCCATTTGAGGCCCTGGCCCAGTGTACTGATCGTGACGGTAGTTGTTTGCGCCACTCTGAAGCGTAGATAGTCCACGCTGTCGCCGCGGTAGCGCACACCGTTGTCTCCATCCTCGTCGGGAAGAATGAA
>JAYVJI010000909.1:0-4304 GCA_043769435.1 Verrucomicrobiota bacterium | reverse complement strand
CCGCCAGTGATGCCGACGGCGACAGCTTCTCAGCGCTCTTGGAATACGCCCTCGCCAGCTCAGACAACGATGCTGCAGAGACTCCGTTCATCGCCTTCGCGCCGGCCACGGCTTCCGGATTTACCTTCACCCGCGCAGCCGCTGCAGATGACGCCATCCTCATCCCGGAAATCAGCACCGACCTCACGACTTGGCTCTCCGGTCCCGCTAACCTCAAAGCCATCAGTGAGACCGTCCAGCCTGGCGGGAAAATCCAAGTAACCATCGCCCCCTTGCCTGGAATAGTGACTGGAAACCGTTACTATGCCCGCGTGCGGACCATGCCGCGCTGAGCCTAATTCGGGCTGTTGATGAGCTTGAATCGTTCCACGTCCACGCCTCTGAGTTGGGCGGATCGGCAGCTCGCAAATACCGGATGGCTGCATCGAGATTGCCTTGAGCGATAAAATCAGCCCGTTCATTCGTGTCTGAATCGATAGAACGCAAAGAGCCCAAAATAAGCGGGTTGAAACGCAAATCGGTGTCCGCTTGTGTTCACCATGGAGGCGCTGCCGCCGATTGATCCAAATTCCATCCTCTGTGTTCTTCTTTTGTGTTCTTTTCTGGCCATCAACTGCTGTTTGGAGGATAAATAAACCATAGGCGGAGCCCGCAGCATCTCAGCTCACGGTGCATAGATCCCGAACCATCGTTTGCTATCAGCATTGGTACCGGAAGCTTCGAATTTGAGCGGGCGCCCCAGCTCGATCCAGGCGCGCGGGATGGTGACCTCGAGGACTCCGCAACTGTCCTCGTTGTTTGCTTCCCGGACCGTGTAGCGCAGTCCGGTGCCGGGGAGCGGGCCCGGCCATTCCTTATCAGTCAGGGTGACGTCGAACCGGGCGATCTCATGGCCGGCGGCACGTAGAAAGAACGGCCCGGCTGGCTGAGAGAGGTAGCCCATGCCGACGGCTAAACGGACCGTGACCATGTCCCCTGGAGGCAACATGGAGGTGGAGACGGGCGGAGTCTCCCACTCTAGCTGCTGGTGTTCTATATTGTTCTGACAAACATGCAGTGGGCGGGCTCCGAGCCAGCTGGAATAGTCGCCCATGCTATAACCGCGCGTCACCGCTGGCACGGCCAGCGGTGATTCCTTCAGAAACGAGTCCCGCGCCGCAGCCATGGTGGAAGCCGTGGCGCTGCCCCATGGAGCAGGCCCCCTTAGGCGGATCCAGGCAGCGAGATCAGCTAGGCCCTGCGGCGGCAGCACCGCCTCCAGGCCTTCGGGCATGAGGGAAACCGGGAGCGGTGTTAGCGCAGAGATGCTGTTGCGGGCGATCACATCACTCAAGCCACCGGGTTGCACGAGAGTGAATTGCGTCCCGGTTTCCTGCTTCACAAGGCCAGCCCGGATCCGTCCGTCCTTCGTTTCTACGGTGTAGCCGGTGTATCCTGCAGTGAGGCTGGCGTTAGGATGGACGACCGCCAGGGCTAGTTCCGAAGCCTTCTTACCTGCGTATGGGCTGAGGTCAGGTCCGAACTCCAGTCCGGTATTCTCCAGCCGGTGACAAGCCGCACAGACCGCGGTAAAGAGGACGCCGCCGCTTTCTGGATTACCTGTTAGCGCATCTACATCCGCATACCGGGCGAGCACTTCCGTCCGGAGCGGCGGCGCCGTGAAGAGCAGCGCGGCTTCCTTGGAATGCGCGGCTAGGGCTTGTTGTTCTGCAGGTGCTAGTTCCACTGTGGCTATCATGCCGGATTTCACAGCATCGATCAAATGCTGGCGCCAGAGCGGACGGGACAGCAGCGCCGCACGGCGGGCATGTCGCTCCGCTGGCGCGAGCGAACTCCAGTTATTCAGCAAAAGCGATGGTGTTAGGGGATCACCTAGGCGGCTGAGTTCGGCCAGGGCTGCGGCACCCAGTGGACCATTGAGAAAGCCAGCGATCCAGCTTGCCCCAGCACCCAGTCCTGCCGCCACACGCAAGGCTTCGCTGGCTGAAGACTGGCCGGCGGCAGCCGTTGACCGCGCCTTGCTGGCGAGGTCTGGCACATCCCCCGGCAGAATGTCACCACGTTCCAGCCATCGTGCTAGGATGCGCCACTGCCACGGGGCGCAGTTTCCCGCAGCATCGCTGGCAAGCGCGATGGGCAGCGCTGCTTTCACATCACTGACACTGGCCAGCAGTCCTTCTATGAGTTGTTCCCTGCCCTGCCTCGGAGCCCCCTCCGCGGCCGCCGGCAGTGCGGCCACGGCCTTGAGCACTTCAGCAGCGATCCCGTGCGAGGAACTGAGAATAGCCGCCCGCATCCACTCATCGCCCGCTTCATTTTTTGCCAGCTCGGCCAACAGAGCCGGATCGCGCGTGGCTAGGGCCGTCTCGAAGCGCACGTGAGAACTGGCATCTGTGGCATAGAATGACAGATCCACACCGTGCGACGGGCTGAGCCGTACGGCGACCATGCGCACTCCGGCATCAGAATCCTGCAGCGCGTGCTTCAGGTCATCATCGCTGACATTACCCAGCAACTCCAGCACGGCTAGCGCCTGGGCACGGGTCCCGGCTCGGGCGCTGTTCCGGAGCATTGCCTTGAGGATAGCCGCAGCGGCTACGGGCGCTCGCTGTGCGGGCGGGTCGTCGCGTAGCCAACGCCACTGCATGGCCGCCTGCACGCGGTCCCGCTCAGTCCCATTCGGCGAGTCCAATGCTGCGGCCAATCCCTCATCAGATAGCGCGGTGAGGTCCCGCACTATGCGCAGCGGCTTTCCGTGAACCCGCAGCCGATAGAGTCTTCCACAGAACTCCCCCGCCCGCACATCCAGCGTTTTTAGGCGCTCTGATGCAATCCAGTCCGGGTGCTCAATGACAAAGCGACTCATGTCTGCGACCCAGATGGCCCCATCCGGACCCGTGCGGACCTGCACAGGACGGAAGTAGCTGTCGCGGCCGCTGAAGAACTCGCGCTCAGCTTCGTCCGGCGCGCGATGGCTGACCCACGTGGCTCCACGAGGGCTGAGCACATGGCGGCGCACTAGGTTATGCACCGGTTCACACACAAAGACATCGCCGTCGTACTCCGCGCCCAGCCAGTCATCGCGGTAAACCCCCAATCCGCAGGCCGAGGTGATCCGGTTTTGCATGTGAAAGTCATTGAGCCGTTCAATAGTGCGGCTGGTGGGGAAGACCTCATCGGCATCCGGTCCCTCCGGCACATCCACCAACGGGGACGGCGGCGGCACATGCGGATTGCGCTGCGCCGCTTCCCAGCTCCACGGATAGTACCAGAGTTGATGGGCGTTTTCACAACTGAACCACTGGCCCCAATCGTTGCGCACCCGCCCATGCTGAGAGCAACCGATCGCTGGTTTCAAAACGCCACTAACAGGATGAAAACGGAAGTCGCGCTCTTTGAGATCAGTCACTTCATAACTCCCTGCCCTGAGAATCCTGGCACCAAAGAGACCGGTGGAGCCGTGGATCCAGCCATCAAGGCCTAGGGCCAGGCTATTGAGCAATGCATCGCCATTCGCCACCTGCCAGCCTAGGTAGCGACGCTCCATCACCTCGGCATGCCCATCGTTGTCCCTGTCCGCCAGGAACAAAATATCCGGCGCGGCACAAACGAAAACACCGTCCCCCCAACAAAGCACTCCGGATGGAAACGAAAGCCCCTCCCGCAGGAGCACCGCATGATCAAAGCGGCCATCACCATCACGATCCTCCAGCCGCTTGAGCCGTCCGCCGGGCTTGCCCTTTCCGTCCATCCCGTGAGGCCGATCCGGCATTTCGACAACCCATAGCCGGCCCTGCGCATCCCAGTCGAAAGCCACGGGATCCAGCACCACCGGCTCAGCGGCCACTTGTTCAACCTGCAATCCCCCTGCCACCCGCAGGCTTGCCGCCGAGGCCGCAGCACTGACAGGCGGCGGGTTCTCCGCAAGCTTTTCATCCAGCCGATATCCTGGAGGAATGAGGCGGGCGATTGATGCCTGCACGATCTCCTCACAGGAATCAGCGAGGCGCCCCGGGCGATCGTAATACCACATCGCGGACTCAGCTTCATAGCCACCTTCCAGCAAAATACGCCGGGAGGGTATATAGCAAGGGACGTCATGCGCGTAGGCACTGATCACCAGGCGTTGGGGGTCGAACATGGACCGGATCCAGCGCGCATAGTCCACCACAACTTCACCTGTTAGGAAAAGCCATGCCATGTCATCCCCGAATGCCCAGAGCGTAGAGGTAAAGGGCAGCATGGAAGCGCGGGCGCGGTCAGGCGCGGAACCATTCGCCGTGGCAGATGCCGGCGGAGCTTCC
>JAYVJI010000908.1:0-1982 GCA_043769435.1 Verrucomicrobiota bacterium | reverse complement strand
ATAAATCATCAGCGTGTGCAGACCGGGTGCCCAGTACTTGGTGGAAAGGGAAAAGGAGTAGGGTGCGGCCCAGTCAGACCAAGTTCCGGGTACTTCACCGATGACATCGGTGATGGCGGCATATTGTATGGTCCCCGCTCCGTCAGCATCGGCGGCGGTCAGTGACACATTGATTGAGTTTGGACGGAAAACGATGGAGTAATCCGCTGGTGTGGTCAAAGTTTGAATTGTTGGCTGGGCATTGCCGCCGTTGATGGTCACATTGTAAGGATTGGCAGTCACACCAACAGCACCGCGGGTGTCGTACGCTTTGGCTGTGATTGAATGGCTACCTTTCAGAAGCTGTGGGGGATTGAAGTAGATGCTGCCTCTAATATCAACGATTTCGTCGCCGAAGGGTGCTTCATGGTCTGTTCCGATAAGTCTTTCGAAAATCGTACCGCCGACATTTTCGTTGGAATAGAATTCAACCCGACTGACCTCATCACCGATATTGCTGTCAGCGACGACAGTGGTGAATGTCATGGGCAGGGGAGTGGCGGAGGTGGCAGGGCCTGGGGTGATGGAGATGGTGGGCGGAGTGTTGGCGGTGATAGTGATTTGCCGCGTGACGGAGCAGAGCGACACTGCGCCCGTAAAAGCCTCCGCTTTCACCTCGAAGCTGCCCGTGGCGTCCGGAATCCATACCGCCGGACCGCGCACGAACTTGATCCCGCTGATGGTGGAAAACTCCGTCAGCTTCCCAATGGGGCACCATGTGCCATTTGGCAGCGCGCGTTTGCTGATGCAAATTTTGTCCGGCATCGGAGACAGTGCGTTGAGATTGAATGCGAAGCAAACTCCGTCTTCCTTGATACACTGTTCCGCCGGCTGGGGCCGGGTGAGGAATCCAAAATCATGCTCCCGGACGCGGTAATAGCGGCGCGCTGACGGAGTCGCATTGACGCATCGCTGTGCTATCCATTCGCCGGTGCCGGGCAGCAGGACGCCACAGTCGGTCCAAGTCGTGAGGTTCGTGCCGGTTTCAAACGAGTAGCTGAAACACGGGCGCGTGGTCCACTGCACCTGATGATCGGCGGGGGTGCCGATGACCTCCACCTCAATGGGGGGAGCCACCGCGCGGGCGGGCACGATCAGGGAGATGACTGCCAGAAACAGAAGTGCGAGTCTCATTTGGCACCCCCTTTCTGACGAATCGGTTTGGCTTTCCAGATGTAGATAACCTCATCCTTTGGCACAGGAGGCTGAGCGGCGAGGAGGGCTTCCTCATGGAGTCGTTCCCGTTCGCAGGCTTCTGCCTGGCGTTTGAGTTCCGGGCCTTCCTCTTTGAAAACCTTGTGGAGAGCAGCGATGGGATTGACGTTATCGGCGTCGGCGGGGTCGCCTTTGACGACGAGGAAACCGGGGCCGTCCGCCGGGAGTTGCGGCCACGCCACTGGTCCCTGGCCGGGGCGGAGCGGTGAGGGGGTGATGGAGAACGGAAAGAGGAGGTAAGTGATTTCTCCAGGTGAGACTTCGAAATCCGGCACCATGCGCAGGGCGCCATAGTCGGCATTGCTCCATGCTCCGAGGGGCGGACCGCCACCGTGGGGCCACCACTCAATGTAGCTGAGATTGTCAGCGTACCGGGTGACGGAGAGGGAGAGTATGCGGATCTCTCTGGCAGCCGGGCGGGCTGCGGGCCGGGCGGCGAGTTGCGCGGGAGTGAGCGGCGGGCGCATGACGGGCCAGGGAGCCGACGGCGGCGGAAGCGTCAGGGCCGGCAGCCCGGGATCGGCCACGCGGTGGACGGTGAGCGTGCGGTCCGCCAGTTGCGTGACTTTCGTTTCCAGAACGCGGAACTGGGGCAGCGGCTCCCCGGAGCGCGTGGAGGCCTGCTGTCCGTCCTCCGGCAGGACGGCGATACCGGCAGGCACCTCCTGCGCGGACAGCGCCGCGCAGGAGAGGATCAGCATTGAGAATGGGCCGGTCCAGGGGCGGAG
>JAYVJI010000907.1:0-2922 GCA_043769435.1 Verrucomicrobiota bacterium | reverse complement strand
CGGGCTTCATCCCGGCGCACCACCCTCCTCCTAGCCCTCCCCGCAGCCGCAGCCCCCATCCTCACGCCGTTGGCGGGGCCAAAGGCGAAAGAACGTGGGCAGCGAAAATGAAGGATTTTGCCCCCTGACCCCTTTCCCCAGAGATGAAGCAAAGTTGACTCATCCTAACAGGAAAAATCTGCCAGATTACTCAGATTACTCAGATCACTCAGATCACTCAGATCACTCAGATCTCTCCAGCAAGCGCAACTCTGGGAACCATTTCCTGAGATAGCCACGGTCTAATGCTGCTAGCCGATCCGCCTGCTTCAGCGCGTGAGCCGCAATGAGGAAATCCGGCACCAGATGCTGCCGTGGACCGCCAGCTGTGCGGTAGCGCTTGAATGCCTGACCCGCAAGGTAGGCCGCTGCTGGCGTGATGGGGGCATAGGCAATGGAAAGCTGCCCCAAAAAGCTGGTCAGGCCGGCTTCATCAACGGTGGAAGGCACCAGCTCTGCAAAGGCGATGGGGCTGATGATCAGAGGCCCCTCAGACGCGGCCTTGAGTATGGCATCCAGCCACTGCTGGTGCCCGGGCTCTTTTTTGATGATGGCCCAGAGGACAGATGAATGAATCGAGTGCCGTGATCATGGCAGTTCGTCAAATGAAGCATCCTGCTCCACTGGCCCTCCCCGGAGATCGTCAATGATGTCCGGGGCAGATTTTTTCTCCCACGGATGGCCTTTCAACGTCTGAGCGGCGGCGTTTTGCCATGCGGATACCGTTTGCTCCCACTGGCGACCACGCACTGGCAGGCTGCCAGTGACACATCACTAACTAACCGGTCCCCCAAAAAAGTGATCCATTTCTCAAACCAAGGTCAGCCGGTGTTAGGACCTAGAAGACGAGGCAGTGGTTACATGTCAGATGACCCGGTCATTACCCCCGTCGACGGGGATCTGGGCACCGGTGGTACAGCGGAAGGCGTCACCGGCCATGGTGCAGACCATCCCGGCGACATCCCTAGAGCGGATCTCTGTCTTCATGAGGTTGCGGGTTTTGTATTCCTCCACGGTAATACCGTATCGCTGGGCGCTGCGGGCGAGGGCCTCGGGTGTCCAGAGTTCGGTGTCAAAAACAGCATCAGGATGGATGATGTTGACGCGTACGCCGTCAGGAGCCAATTCCAGCGCAGCAACGCGGACCAGCTGGGTGACTGCGGCCTTGGCACAGGAATAACTGCCCGCACCCGCTCCCGGGGCGGCGACATTCCGGCTGCCGACAAAAATCGCCGTCGGCTCAATGCCCAGCTTCAGGAAAGGCGCGCAGAACTGGAGCAGCCGCATGTGGCTGGTGAGGTTCACCTCAATGCTTTTCGCCCAGTTCACCGGATCCATGTCTTCAAAGTTCGCTCCTGCGGTGAAGATGCCAGCATTACTAACCAGAATATCCAACCCGCCATGGGTCCGGACCACGTCCTCCACCAGCGCTTTCACCGCCGTGTAATCTGTTAGGTTGATGACCTTGCCGGTCAGCCCCGGGCGGCCGCTCAGGCGCAGCGGAGTTTCCGGATTGAGATCAAGCCCGGTGACGATGGCGCCCTGCTCCTGCAGCTCAAAGGCGATGGCGCGCCCGATGCCGGCGGCCGCACCGCTAACAATCGCGATCTTTCCCTGAAGCGGCTTGGCAGCCGGGGCCTTGCGGAGTTTGGCCTGCTCGAGATCCCAGTATTCAATGGCGAAGAGGTCCTTCTCCGGGAGGGCGCGCCAGCCACCGGCGACCTCAGCCTGTTGTATGGTGCGGAAGGTATGGCCGGCGATGTCTGCCACAATGCCCGCTTCCGCAGGACTGGTGCCGAAGGACAGCACGCCCCGCCCGGGCCAGACCGCCCAACGGGGTGCCGGATCCAGCATTGTCTGAGTAGTAGCATGGCGGGTGAAATAGGCAGTGTATTCCGCCACATAACGGGCCACTGCACCCGCGTCATCCAGCACTGCGGGAATGCGCTTGGTGCGGATGCTGTGGTCGGGGGTGAGCGTGCCGCGGGTGGCCAGAGAGGCGACATCCGCCCGGGAGGCAAAGCCGGCGGCGGCATCCGAGAGGTCGACCACTGCACAGCAGGCACCACCACGTGCCTTGGAGACATCCCGGCGGTACGCGGCGAGTTCCTTGAGTTCCGCGGTGCTGGTCGCAGGAGCAGTGGCTGAGGCCACCACAGCAGGCCCGGCGCCACGGGCGGCTAGGGCAGCCTCTGCTTCACTTACCATCCGGATCATGCGGTCATAGCTTTCGCTGGCGGTGGCAGCGAAGGTAAAAATGCCGTGCTGCATCAGGATCAGGGCCTCCACCCTGTCCCAGTCCGCGTCGCGCGTCAGTTCGCGCACAGCCTTCGCCAGCAGAAAGCCCGGCATGACATAGGGCACCACTATGACGCGCTGAGCCCAGAGAGTAGTCACAGCGTTCTTCCCGTCCGGAAGATTTGTCAGGGCGATGACTGCATCCGCGTGGCTGTGGTCGACAAATTTGTGAGGGATAACCGCGTGCACCACTGCCTCAATGGAGGGGTTAGGCGCATCCGGGTCCAGCATAGCCGCACGCTGCAGGTTGACCATGTCGGCATCGCTGAGCGAGGGCAGCTCCGCCATCTTCAGCAGCGTGCTCATTTTCACAGCAGGAAAGCCGGTGGCTTCGATGGTGGCAAGGTCGCCTCCGCTTCCTTTGATATAGAGCACATCATGCTCCTCGCCGAAGAAATCGCAGACTCGGCTTTTGACGGAAGTGTTGCCGCCGCCGTGCATGACGAGGGAGGCATCGCGCCCGAGCAGACGGGAGGTATAGACCCGCTGGGATAGATCACTGGAGGAAAAGGAGGCAGCTTCGGAATCAGACCACAGATTATGCATAGATACCGGGATGCTATCCATGCCACGGCTGGTGAAAAG
>JAYVJI010000906.1:0-5897 GCA_043769435.1 Verrucomicrobiota bacterium | reverse complement strand
CCAGCCGCCAGTACGCCTGTGAGGACCTCGTGCTGCGCGCGGCAGGCTATGGGGTGGAAGGCTACAGCGTCGACGGCACAGACCTCGGCGCCTGTCTGGCGGTGTTCGAAAAAGCAGTCGCCAGAGCCAGAGCCGGACACGGTCCACAGATGATCGTGGGCCGCCTGCTGCGGCTATGTGGTCACGGCGAGCATGACGACGCCTCCTATGTCCCGCAGGCGCTGAGGGATGAGCCGGGCCATCGGGACTGTCTGAAGGCTGCCCGGGCATTCATGATAGAACACGGCTATGCCACACCGCGGGATCTCGAACTCATGGAGGCAGAGGCGCACGATTCCGTCCAGAAAGCCGTAGCCCAGGCACAGCGCGATCCCATTCCTGACGCCGCCTCCGAGACTTGGGAGGCCCTTTCCTCCGCCTGGCTCATCGAAGGCAAACCCAATACCTCAGCGTGAGCATCACCTATCTGGAAGCGATCCGGGCAGCGCAGTCCCGGGCCATGGAAGAGGATTCCAGCGTGTTCCTTTACGGGCAGGACATCGCCGGATTTGGTGGTGCCTTCAAAGCGACGAAGCACCTGGCACAAAAATTTCCGGGCCGCGTGCTCGACAGCCCCATCAGTGAAGACGCCATGCTGGGAATGGCCGTGGGAGCTGCCATTGAAGGGATGCGGCCCATCGTGGAGATGCAGTTTGCGGACTTCAGCAGCATCGCCTTCAACCAGATAATCAACCAAGCGGCTACGCACTTCTGGCGCACCGGCATCCCGTGCCCCCTGGTGGTCCGGCTGCCCAGCGGCGGTACTTCCGGCAGCGGTCCCTTTCACAGTCAGAGCATGGAAAGCATCTATGCTCACTACCCCGGACTGGTGGTCCTGACCCCCGCCACTGTGGATGACGCTTACTGGATGCTTCTAGAAGCGATCACGCTGAATGACCCGGTCATTTTTTGCGAGCATAAGTTCCTCTACTATCATCTCAAGGCCGATGCCCTGGCCGACACGCGGCTGCCCATCGGAAAGGCCCGGATCTCCCGCCACGGGCGCCACGCCACCGTGGTCACCTGCAGCGCCATGCTGCATGAGTGTCTCCGCGCGGCAGATGAACTGCAGCGGGACGGCTGGGAAATAGAGGTCGTGGATCTCCGCAGCGTGAAGCCTCTGGATACCGATACCATCCTCGCCAGCGTCGCCCGGACTGGCCGCCTCCTGACGGTAGCAGAGAGCTTCCCCTGGGGTGGCGTCGCCGCAGAAGTCATCGCCCGCGTCGCCAGCGAAGGGTTTCACCTGCTGGATGCTCCGCCGCGCCGGCTGAACTCCCGCGATACGCCCATTCCCTATCACCCTAACCTCTGGGCCGCTCACCGTCCGACCGCAGGCAGCATCGCTGCGGAATTGAGAGTGCTGCTCCGCGCCTGAAAAAAGTCTCAGCGCTTTGCAGCGGCTGAAGGTGTGCTTAGCATTCCGTTTATGAATATGCTCTACCGATCGCTCGCGCTGATTTTTCTGCCCTCCATCCTCTGGGCGGCCCCACTGGAAAAGGGACTGCCTGCCAGTACCTTTCAGATCGAAGGACACGAGGCGTTTTTGGTCTCCCCGCTATCAACCGCACAAGAAGCCGGGACCCCGGTGCCGTGGGTCTGGTATGCCCCCGCTCTGCCGGGACTGCCGGGACCGGAGGAAAAGTGGATGTTTGAAAAATTCACCGCAGCGGGCATCGCCATCGCCGGGCTGGACGTGGGCGAGTCCTATGGCGGCCCTGCGGGGAGCAAGCTGTTCAGCCAGTTCTATGAAGCGGTGACTAGGCAGCATCAGCTGGCGGCCAGGCCCGTCCTGCTGGTGCGCAGCCGCGGCGGACTCATGCTCTATAACTGGGCGTCGGAGCACCCGGCATCCGTCAGCGGCATCGCCGGGATCTATCCGGTCTGTGATCTGACATCCTTTCCTGGTCTGGAAAAAGCAGCCCCGGCATATGGCCTGAATGCTGAACAACTTGGCGCCGCATTGCAGCAGCATAATCCTGTGGACCGCCTAGCGCCGCTGGCAAAGGCCGGCGTGCCTGTTTTCCATATCCATGGTGATGTGGACACCGTCGTCCCACTGGAAAAAAATTCCGCTGAGGTGCAGCGCCGCTACCGGGCCCACGGCGGGCAAATGGAACTGCTGATCCCCGCCGGTCAGGGCCACAATATGTGGGAGGGCTTTTTCCACTGCGAACCGCTGGTCACATTCGCGATCCGCCAGGCCCGCGCCGGGGCCGGAATGATGCACGCCATGCACCCCGGCTATGCGTCGCGCTCGATTCTCGGCTGGAGCGTCCACTTGAATGAATCGCTGCTGTCATCGCAAAAGGAGGCCGTGGAAAAGGCGCTGAAGCTGCTGGCGCAACAGCTTGAAGAAATCGTCAGGGTGGTCCCTGGTCCCGCTGTGGCAAAGCTCCGGATGGTCCCGCTGTGGTTCAATGCCGAGTACCCGGGCACCCCCGGCAGGGCCGAGTATCACCCTGGCGCGGACTGGCTGGTGGAGAACAAGCGGAACCCCGCGATGGCTAAGGGAGTGGAGTTCACAGACACAGCTCACTTCGAGGCTGAGATGAAACGGATGCCCAATTTTACGCTGCATGAACTGGCTCATGCCTACCATGACCAGGTGCTGGACTTCGAGCACGACGCCATCAAGTCCGCCTACCTCCGGGCGCGGTTGGGCAAGTCCTATGAATCGGTGGAGCGCAGCTTTGGTGATGCTAGGCCCAACCGCCGGGAGCAGGCCTACGCCATGGCCAACCACAAGGAATACTTCGCAGAGACCACCGAGGCTTTTTTCACCAGGAACGATTTCTTTCCTTTCAACCGAAGCGAACTCCACCAGCACGATCCGGACATGGAAGCCGTATTGGCCAGCGTCTGGGGCGCGCCCTGATCCCCTCGACTTACCCAACTCAAAAACGCTGCCAATATGATAGTCAGTATTTTCAACGATGTGATAGGCCCCGTCATGCGCGGCCCCTCCAGTTCTCACTGTGCTGCGGCGCTGCGCATCGGGCGTCTGGCGCTGGATCTCATGGACGGCGTGATCACGGAGGTTCTCGTGGAGTTTGACCGGGAGGGTTCATTGCCCTCCACTCACGACTCTCAGGGCTCGGATATGGGCCTCTTCGGCGGGTTGCTGGGCTGGGATGCGGCGGACGCCCGCCTGCCTGACTCCATGGAAACTCTGCGCCGCAGCGGTGTGGCCATCCGCATCGAGACCGTGGACACACAGGACCCGCATCCTAACACCTACCGCTTGACGCTTACCAACAACAACCGCCGGCGCACACTGCGGGCCATTTCCACCGGTGGCGGCATGATGGAGGTCATCGACATTGATGGCTGCCCGCTGTCCATGGGCGGCGACTACTTTGAGACCCTGCTCTGGATCACTGGGGATCCGGCTGCAGTGGAAAAGGCTATCCGCGGTGGCATGGAGGCGGACTCGCTGCTGCGGATCCCCTCCGGAGAGCAGACGCTCATGCAGGTGAAGGCCCGGGAGTTTGTGCCTGTGGAAATCCAGGCCGTACTCACGTCCGCCGGCAGAGTGACCAGCACGTGCCGCCTCTCACCGGTCCTGCCGGTCCTGTCCCGGGCGGCGACGTCAGTTCCCTTCACCACCTGTCAAGAAATGCTGGCGTATGATGGCGGGCGCAACATCCCCCTGTGGGAACTGGCCAGCACCTATGAGCAGGCGCGCGGAGACCTCAGCGCGGAGGCCGTGATGGACAAAATGCGGGACATCGTTCTCATCCTGAGGCGCTCCATCGCGCAGGGGCTCGCGGGGACAGCGTATGATGACCGGGTGCTGGGCTTTCAGTCAGGAGGATTTCAGAAGCTCATGCAGGAAGGCCGCTTACTGAACGGGGGAGCCCTGAACCGCATCATCCTATATGTCACCGCGCTTATGGAAGTGAAAAGCAGCATGGGCGTCATCGTGGCAGCACCCACTGCGGGCGCGTGCGCTGCACTTCCAGGGGCCGTCATCGCCTTGGCCGAGGAGATGGGTCTGGACGAGGATGCCATGGCTCGGGCGCTGCTTGCCAGTGGAGTTATCGGCGTGTTTATTGCCACGCGCTGGAGCTTCGCCGCAGAGGTGGGAGGGTGTCAGGCGGAGGGCGGCTCAGCGGCCAGCATGGCGGCGGCCGCGCTTGTCTCGCTGGCCGGCGGCACGCTCACGGAGTCTGTGGCCGCCGCTTCCATGGCGCTTCAGAGCATGATCGGGCTCATCTGTGACCCCATCGCCAACCGGGTGGAGGCCCCCTGCCTTGGGAAAAACGTAATGGCCGCCGCCAATGCCCTGTCATGTGCTAACATGGCACTGGCGGGATATGATCCACTCATCCCCCTGGATGAGGTCATCGAGACCGCCAAACAAGTGGCCAAAAGGATGCCCCGCGAGCACCGCTGCACCAATCTGGGCGGGCTCTCCATCACCCCTGCGGCCATCGCACTCGAGCAAAAACTCACGGCGCGGAAGGCCGGCTGCGGCACGGGTTGTGCCTGCGGCTGAAGCACCGTGCAGCTAACTGCCGCCTGCCTGCCTGCCTATTCCGCGTATTCCGCCCATGTGGAGGAGGTCTCCCAGAGACGGAGAGATATCAGCCCCACACCTGGGCGCAGCGGGTAGCGCCTGGCGGGGTCTGCGGCACTGGCGGCCAGCAGACGTCGGCAGTCATGGAACATGGTCCGCGCCATGACTTCCGTGGTCGGTTCCTCGTTTTCAAAACCCAGCACATGCACCCCGTAGCGGGACTTGAACTCAGCGTAGGCCGGGTCCGTCGTATTCATGCAGAGCGCATGGTCATAAGTATCTAGGTAGGCTCCCAGCGCTTCCTTCAGGGCTTTGAAATCGCATACCATCCCCGCTTCATCAAGGGTGGCCGCCTCCAGCACCAGTTCCACCCTCCGGCTGTGACCATGCGGAAACCGGCACTTGTCAGGATGCCGCGAGAGCATGTGTCCGTTTTCCAGTTCGAAGGTGCGACAAATTCTAAATGGCATGCCTGATAGTGCGGGGGATGGAATTACTGGGGGAGCAGGATACCAGCTGGACGCTCGCTGAGACGGCGGAAAGGCTCGACCGCCGGCTTCTCCGTGGGGTCATAGATGGTGCCTCCCCCTACATAGACTGTCCCGTCGGGATTCGAGACCAACTGCGGACGTCCCTTTCCGTTGCGGAAAAACTGCTGGCTTTGAATCACCCCGTCCCCATTGATGATCTGATACACATATACCGTCGGGCTGCCGAGATAGAAAAGATGCAGCATGGCCTTAGCATCCACCGAGGGCTGGATGTCCTTGCTGCTCACCAGCCCGCTGAGCCTGATGACAGAAAGCGGAGTGGATGTCACCTCATCCATGATGCGCAGCATGAGATAGGACTTATCCTTGTCGAGAAAAGTGTGGACCTCATAGCGCCGGAACTGACCACGCTGCGGATGGTCATCCGGCATGGAAATGGTGCGCGTCCACCGGGGCCTGGTCATAGGGCGGATAGTGAAGCTCTGAGGACGGCTGCCCGCCCACCGCTGGAGATCAGGAATGAAGACCGCCGCCTTGACCACAAAGTTCCCTGGATCATTCACAAAATAATGCCGCCCGAGCGAAAACGTCCGCTGCACGGCCTGCCCGGCTTTGGCGATGACTGCCTTCACCGGCAAGGGATCCGTAGCAGTGCAGGGCTGGTTATTGCCGTCCCGGATCATAAAGCTGAGCCATGACGCCTGAGTGGGTCCGGTGAGCACGATGTCCCGCCCTGTAGTGTTAGTGATAGTCACTGTAGCGCGCACCGGCTCGCCCACAGCATAGTTCATCCGCTCCAGCGAGAGGGCGACATCGATCTGGGCCTGAAGGCGCAGGGTGAAAAA
>JAYVJI010000905.1:0-1701 GCA_043769435.1 Verrucomicrobiota bacterium | reverse complement strand
GCGCTGGGGACAAAGAAGTTCATCGAGGCCGTGTTCAAGCAGGAGCGGCACCGCTTCGGCGCACGGCGCAAGACGGGCGCGCGCGCGGTCGCGGGCCTGGAGGGCATGTGTTCGCTGCGCGACTTGAAGAAGGATTCTCTTGGTGAAGCCAGGCACTCGAAATGACCGCCCATGGATGGCCATGAACACAATAATCAGTCTGTCCCTCGTTCTGATATGGGTTTCACTATCTTGCAGATTTGCGCGCTGGAGCAGTAGCTCCCCCCAATTTTACTGCCTAGAGCCGAAGGAATGCAGCACTCTAGGATGAAAATGCCCTATTAATCTCATTGCAGATTGTTTCTATATGCCCACACTGGATTTTAAACTGCGACCTCTAAAGTTCTGTCTTTCCTTCGGGTTGATATGCCTCGCATTGCTATGTTCAGATACTGTAGATCGAATTATTTTTGACTTACTTTGGATTCCCCTTCGTCCAATCTTTGGAAATTCCTATTTTACCTACGTCGATAAGCCTTGGTATGTGAGTCATTTTGGTGCATTCTGTGCTAGTATTTTTTGGGCGGTGATAATTTACACTCTATTAAGCATCAAAAAACGGGAACAAGGGAGGGACAGATAGCAGGAACTCGGGGTCAGGCTATAACTCTTCACTGAACGCGCACCGAACTCGCCGCCCGCCGTGGCACGCAGCGCGCCAGCGGAGCGTGCCGCCCCGCGCAACCACGCGGCACCCTCCGCTGTCACGCTGCCTGCTAAGAGCCGCGCTCAATGAGGACGAGGGACAGACTGATTATCCGCAGGACGGCTTCATTCCATCGCTCCCCACCACGGTGCTCTCCCTCCCGCCAAAGCGATGTCCCTTTTCAACTCGGCACGCGCAGCCCCTTGCGGTGAAGGTGCAGACGGTCGCGTATGACGCCGTGGGCCGGGCGGATTGGGTGGAAGATGGGCGTGGCAATCGCAAGGAGCTTGGCTACGATGCGGAGGGTCGTATGAACCAGCTCCACCACACTCTGAACCCGGACGCGGCGAACCCCGCGGTGCCGGAGAAGGCCGCGCAGCCGACGCCGGATGTGCTGCTGGCGTTTGAGCCGCAGTTCGGGCGGCTGGCCGGGGTGACGGAGATGCTGGGGGCGGCGGTGACGGCGACGAGTTACACCTATCACCCGATCCACGCGGGCGACGGGCTGCACGGTGACGGGGCGCTGTGGACGGAGAGCCGGGTGACGCCGGACGGGCACGGGCAGTACACGCACACTTACACCTATGACGCGCTCGGGCGGCTGCTCACCGGGCCGCGGCAGAGCAACCCGCATTGGGACGCGCTGGGGCGGCTGACGGAGGTGACGAGCGGGCTGGGGCTGGCGGAAATGCATTATGAGGGCAATACGGGCCGCGTGGAGTGGACGAAGATCGGCGGGCTGCGGACGGACTTCGCCTACACGGCGGATGCGAACCGGCGACTCGCCTCGCTGGTGCATCAGTGGGCGCCCGATGCCGTGGTGGAACTGACGGCGCACAACTATGGCTACGACGGCTCCGGGCGGCTGGCTTCGTGGGCCGCCGGGCCGGACTCCGCGCGGGCGAACCCCGCCGGTGCGACGCGCACCTGGGTGATGACTTATGACGCGAGCGAACAGCTCGAGGAGGTGGCCGTGACGCGCACCACGCCGGGCGGCGGAGCGCCCTGGGCCGGCA
>JAYVJI010000904.1:0-2797 GCA_043769435.1 Verrucomicrobiota bacterium | reverse complement strand
TGCGTGAATTTAAAACGCAACAATTTCCACGGGAATTGGAATTATGCTATTGCGCCAACAATAATATCCTGAATTGATATGGTTATTCATTTACACAGCTTTAGCGCCCCAGCCGTGCCTTTCGCAGAGAACTCTACGTTGCCAGTGGCGGCACTGAAGTAGAAGCGGTAGGCATGAGGAGGCATGGGCGACTTCTCGCATACGGGTGGCCAGAGATTGATTGATAGGAAGCGGGAAGGGAAATCATGCCTGCGTGCAAAGTGGCGGATGGCCGGATTTACCAGTGCGATTTGCAGTTGGATAGGGAAAATCGGGAAAACCGGGAGAACACTTCGTAAAAAAGCCGGAGTGCCTCGCGGCACTCCGGCTCGAATGTTACTGCTTCAAAGCAGGAAACGCTGCTCAGGGAACGAGCACCGCACGGAAGTAGTGGCGGGCTCCGCTGGCTGCGGCGGCTGGCACTGTGAAGACGGTGGCTGGGCCTGAGGCTGTCACGGTGGCGGCAGGGACCACGTCTGTCCATGTATCAGCGCGCCCGAGGTCGGTGCTCTCTTGGATCTTGTAGCGCTTGCCGCTGACGGAGACGATGGTCAGGTCATAGGTGCCTGCGGCGGTTCCCTTGGCGATAGTGCTGATCTTCAACGTGCTGTTAGGATCATTGGCGGCGGTGCCGGCGAGGAATTCATTCAAGTTGGTCTGACCGTCGAGGTCTTTGTCCAGACCTGCGTCGGCGGGGTCGTTCTTGAGGAGGCCGTTAGCGTCTTCATATTCATCCGTCATCCCGTCCATGTCAGTGTCCAAAGGTGCGGTCCCGAGGGTAAAGAGGACGTTTTCCACGGTGAATGACTCAGAGCCGGCGATGCCGGTGCCAATGACGCGCAGCATAACGCTGTTGGCAGATGCCGGAACGCTGGCGGTCATGGTGATGGTAGCGTTCAGCTGGGCGGCGACATCCAGTCCGAGGGGGTTGAGTTCATCCCGCACTCTGTTGTCGTTGTAGTCCGCTCCAGCTGTGGCGTAGACAGTCATGGGGGCGAGGAACTGGGTTGCTGCCGTTCCAGTGTAGCCGTTGAGGTAGGAATTTGGTGCTCCGTTGTCGCCGGGAGTGACAGTAGCAGGAGCCCCGTTACCAACATCCATGGCTGCTGTGATCAATGGAATGATCGTCGCTCCGTCCACTACCAGTTCAGCCTTGAAGCGGTCAGCCGTTTCGAAGTTTGAAGTGGTGCTGCTGTCGCGGGCTCTGAGAGTAGCGGTGAATTCCACAGCGCCCACGGTGGCCAGATCCACCGCTTCTGACTCCAGAATAACGTCGGTGGCTCCACCAGTGATCATGACAGTTTCACGGGTAGCGGGATAGTTATTCCATGCGGCAGGAGGGGCGGCAGCAGACACCACATCTGATAGGCCGGCTCCGAAGTTCTTTTGACCGATCACGTACGGACCGGGCGCGGTGGCGGCAGGAATCGCGATGGCAATGCTGATCGGGGCTGGCGCCGTGGGGTAGCTCGCGTCGGCGATGATGACGTTAGTCGTGGTCGCGAGCCTAGGCAGGTTGCTCATTGTGATGGTCACGGGAACTCCCGCTGCCGGGTAGGCCGTAGTGCCTGGAGCAATTACCGAAGGCACCAAGGAAGTGGCTGCTGTGAAGGACGGGCCGGCATTCGTTGAAGCAACATTCAGACTGAAGGTAACGGTGTCATCCGCATCTCCGGCTCCATTGGCATTCCGCACGATCGACCCTGCGACGAGGGTGGCGGTCAGGGTTTTGGCAGGCGGTGTGACTATCACTGACGCGGTCTTGGTAGGGGCCAATGCATCGCGGATGGTGAAGGTACTCGTCGTGGCTGGTGCTACTGGTCCATTAACTAGGAAGGTCACTGGATTAGCGGCTGAATACAGGCCAGAGAGCGGCCCTTCCGGGGCGGTCAGACTGACACTCTGCCAGCCGGTGCTGGGGCTCAGGTTGATAGGACTGATCGTTACCGGAGCGGAGAGCAGGTCGTCGCTGGGAATGATGGTGCCTCTGTTGTCGATGGTAGCCGTGCCCGCCGATGCCCTCAACTCTGGAGGAGCGGACTCAAACAGGATGTTTTGCACCACCATCTTCTCGCTGATCGGCGCAGAGTCACAAATAGCCCTGATGACAAGGCGGGCGCTCTGGATGTTGTCAGGGATGATAGCGTCAAAACCGAAAGTATTCACGGTATTTGCGAGTGCAAGCTCTGTCCCGGCGAGGATGCCGTTGTTGTTGGTGTCCTGAGTGGGTTTCAGCACTGAGACGGGCGGCAGGTTAGCGACTCCGTCGTTCAGGATGAGTTCCGCCGCAAAGGTGTCCCCCGCTTCAAACCCCGAACTGCCGTCGGTTGCTACCAACTGCATGCTGAATCTCACCGGGCCGGCCACACCGGCGAGGTTGACCACAGCGTCGATCTCTTTGGCAGTGATGCCGGCTCCATTTCTGTCCCCATCGGCCATCTCGAGCGTTCTGGACGTAGGATCGTTAGTCCATGTCACTTGGCTTGCAGCACCTGTGGTTGCTTTGCCTGTGGATACGACGTCGCTGGTGAATCCCAGATTGGTCTGTCCGATGATGAAAGGTGGCAGCAAATAGGCATCTGCGGTGATGGTGGCATCCACGGAATCCGTGAACGTCACAGGCCCTAGGAGCACGTCCGCCTGCATGGGATCCACGGCTGTAGGAAAATTATAAAAGCCAGTTGGCGGCACCTGAGTCACAGCGCCCGAGGACGCCCATTGGTTGTTGAGGTACTGGCCGTTTGCGCTCAAGTTGCAG
>JAYVJI010000903.1:0-2830 GCA_043769435.1 Verrucomicrobiota bacterium | reverse complement strand
ATTCGAACCCCCGACCAACTGTGTGTAAGACAGCCGCTCTACCGCTGAGCTATCCACGCGTGACGGAGCCTAATCCTCCGGCACCGGCACTACGCAAGCCGGATTCACAAAAATCAGCGGTACCTCCTAGCGACAGAGGCGAAAGAGAGCTTCCAATCCTGTCCTATCCTGAGTGCTTGACGCGGAGGCGCCCGGGACTATACGGTCACCGAGTAACTTTTTCCTTTCCGTGTTTTTCAAATACTACATGCCCCATATCGTGTTCTTCAGCGCTTGGTGTTGTGCCGCCGCGCCTGTGGCATATTATTACTACCGCCGGAATCCTCACCCGCGGTTCCGTCCCAGTATGGGTGAGATGACATTGGTTTCTGTTCTCCTCCTCGCAGCTGGAGGCGGGGGTTCTTACGCCTTGGGCGGACTCTTCCGCGGAAATCTCAGCATGAAGTCATTCAAGGCAAAACCGAACGAAGGCGCCGGGATGGAAGCAGGCAAGCACGGTGAAGTCAAGCCCACGAGGGATGACAGCGACGACGGGGAGCCCAAAGAGCGTGAAATGAAATCATTCGATAAATAGTCCTTCTTACCATCCTCATCTACATCACCCACCACCATGGCTTCATTAAACAAAGTAATGCTCATCGGCAATCTCACGAGGGATCCCGAACTCCGCTACACCCCCAAAGGACAAGCGGTGCTCGACATCGGCCTCGCCATGAACCGCAAATACAAGGTCGAGAATGAATCCCGCGAGGAGGTCACTTTTCTGGACATCACCTTCTGGGGCCGGGGCGCGGAAATCGTGGCTCAGTACATGAAAAAGGGAAATCCCATGTATGTAGAAGGCCGGATGCAAAATGACTCTTGGACAGATCAGGCCAGCGGCCAAAAACGCTCCCGCACCCGCATCATAGCAGAAGATTTCCAGTTCCTCGGCGGAAACCGTCCGGAAGGCGGCGCGGCGCGCAATGAGGGTGGCGGAGGCTATAGCAATTCCAACAGTGGCGGCGGCGGCGGCGGTGGCTACAATAGCGGCGGGGGCTACAACAGTGGCGGCGGTGGCGGCGGCAGCGCCGGTGGCGGTAGTGGATATGACGATGGCGGAGGCCAGGGCGGCGGGTATTCCAGCGGCGGGAGCGAACCCAGCGGCTACCGTGACCAACAGCAAAACCGGCCGCCACAACGCGCGGCCGGCCCGCCTCCTCCAGCCAAAGACAGCCCCGCCTACCCGGCATCCTTAGACGACGAGGACGAAATCCCCTTTTGAAATCAGCGTAGAGGCTCGCTGGAACCTGTGGACCATCTCCGCAGGACATCTCCCTTAGCGGAGTTGGCGGAGTAAAAGCCGAACGTATCTCCTTGAGAATCCGGCGCCTGTATAGTTCAGTGCGGGCTTCTCGCGAGCCTTAATCTCCTTACACCCTTTACTATTATGTCCGCCCTGTTGATCCGCCCGCGGCTGCTTAGCCAGTTCTTCATGGCACTCGCAACCCTGCTGGTGGGCATGCGCGGCGGGGCCTTCGCTGCGCCCGTCATTCATGTGCTGGGTATATACTGCAATGGATACAAAGGAGACTATGCTGCGATCAACGAAGGAGTTCGCTCGGACCGGCAAACGGTGACCAGCTTTTTTGCAGAGAATGTCTATGCGCTGGCATGGAACATTGAATTGAAGACCAGAGAAGTCGTCGCGGAGCAGGCCACGAAAGCCGCCGTTCTTCAAGCCTACGAAGCAGTGGCCGCTGACTTGAAGCCGGAGGACACCCTCTTCATTTATTTTTCCGGACACGGGGCTGTCGATAAAGCCTCGGGGCACCAGCAATTGCTGATGTGTGATGAAGCGATGCTGGACCGGGACGACTGGGCAGCCAAAGTGGCTCTGCTAAACTGCCGCCTCAAAGTGCTGGTGACGGATTCCTGCTCGACGTTTCTAACAAAAGAGATCGCTGAGGGCAGCGACGAACTGCTCCCGTGGAACTCAGTCTACTATCTGCTGATGCGTCACAAAGGCTTTGTAAATGTCACCGCAGCGTCCCCGGGCGAGGAGGCGTATTGCACTCCCGTGGGAAGTTACTTTACCGTGAATCTTTTCAGCGACATGCAGCGGTATCCCGCCTGGACCAAGGTCTTCGAAGAGTCCTCTACCCGGACAGCCGACGAGACCAGTGAGACCGGCAAGGCGCAGCATCCGCTGGCATTCAGCATGGGGGAAAAACTGGAAACGGGAAGCGGTCCCGCGGAGCTGGCGGCACCACCGGTGTTTGTGATCCCTGACTCGAACAAGCGGCTGCTTTCCCAGGCGGAACTCCAGAAGATGAGCCTAACAGAACTCTATCTGGCGCGCAATGAAATCGCGGCTCGCAAAGGTCAGGATTTCCGGACGCCTATGCTGCGCAAATACTTCGGCTCACAGCCGTGGTATGATATCACCAAGTCAGTGGCGGAGGCGGAACTGAGCGTGACCGAATCAAAAAATTCAGTTCTCATCCTGAAGGTCGAAAAGAACAAGGGAGGCCCGCTTTTGGGACACCAGCCCCCGGCACCGGAAAACCTCGGTGAGGCGACTTCCGCACCGGATATCTTCCCCTATTCGTCCAGCCAGCCGCTCACGCGCCCTGCGGTGGAAAGCCTGAGCACGGTGAATCTTTCTCTCGCAAGGAATGAAATTTTTGCTCGTTATGGCTTTCCATTTCAGGCGCAGGCCCTGCGGCGCTATTTCTCGCTGAAGCCGGGATATAAGCGGAACCCGGCGGTGACGGACCCGAAATTCAACTCGATCGAAAGGCAGAACATCTGGCTGATCGAAAAGATCGAAAGGATCCGGGGCGGGGCC
>JAYVJI010000902.1:0-6295 GCA_043769435.1 Verrucomicrobiota bacterium | reverse complement strand
CGCCCCGCCCGCCGCCCTGCCCGGCGGCCTGATGCGCCTCAAATGGGCCGACGAAGAACGCTTCCCCACCAGCCTGCGCCGCTTCCTGCGCGTGCGCCTCCGGCAGTAGTCACCGGACGGGGGCATGGGCGTCAGGTTGACACCTGCGGAGGCTCCGCGGGTGGTGCGCTCCATCGGGTGTGCGATTCCGGCCGAAAAACGGTGGTGCAGGTTTTGCCTCCGGCTAACCTGCGACTGGTTCCACATTTGACCACGCACGAAGGCTGCGTGGCAGTCGAAGCCGATCGGCCAGATGCGGGTTAGCCGGAGGCAAAACCCACACCACTTTCCTTAGGGTTTCGCCGCACTCACCCAGACCTGTCGCCCATGCGGACGGGGCGTCGTCGGCCCCGGAAAAAAAATTCTTCAGCTTTTCTGCAACGCCGGAGCGGGAACTCAGATGGAAGGGATGTATGAACGCTTTTATCTCTCGTTTTTCCCTCCTCCTTCTCACTGCGGTTTCCAGCCATGCGGTCAATATCGCGCCGCTTGGCTCGGGCCTGATGGGCAGCAATGATGCGACGCTCAATGATGCGGGCAGCAGTCACTTTGCCAACGGGACGCTGGCGAATATTCGCGACAGCAACCTGACGACGCGGGTGGATAATTTTCAGGTGAATCAGCCGGCGAATGTGAATGGCTTCGTCGGGGTCTCTTGGACCACGGCGCGGCCAGAGGCGGTGAAGACGCTGACCCTCATGATGGCGCATTTTCGTGAGGGCGGATGGTTTGGAAACCGGGAGTGCCCGCGCTCCGGCTTTCCACTGACGGCGGAAATGTTGGTGCCGCCGGTGGTGCAGGTCTCGACGAATCTGACGACGTGGACCACGGTGCCCTCGACCAGCAACTACGTCAGCGCCTTCACCGGTCAGCACATCACTGACAATGACGCCCCAGCCACGCGCGCGTTCACGATCACACTCGCGCAAAAACAATCCGGCCTCCGCGGCATCCGTATCATCGGACCCACGGGCGGGTTTGGCGATGGCAATGGCTTCCTCGGCGTCTTCGAGTTAATCGTCGATGCCGACACCCTGACCGATACCGACACCGACGGCATGGCCGATGCATGGGAAACCGCCAACGGCTTGAACGTGGGCACGAATGACGCCGCAGC
The DNA here is from genome assembly GCA_043769435.1 of Verrucomicrobiota bacterium. Classification (GTDB taxonomy): domain Bacteria; phylum Verrucomicrobiota; class Verrucomicrobiia; order Verrucomicrobiales; family V1-33; genus JAYVJI01. Next base: position 5,139 of record JAYVJI010000902.1, on the reverse strand, counting down.
GGATGCCGATGCCGATGGCCTCACCAACCTCAAAGAATTTCTTTGGAATACCAATCCGCAGACGGATGACACGGATGGCGATGGCCTCGATGACGGCCCGGAAGACGCCACCCATGGCTCCTTCCCCAACGCCGCCGACACCGATGCCGACGGCCTCAATGACGGCGCGGAAATCACCACGCACCTCACCAATCCAGCGCTGGCCGATACCGACGCCGATGGCCTCAGCGACGCCGCCGAAATCAATACGCACCTGACCCTGCCGCTCGATCGCGACAGCGACGACGATGGCTTTAGCGATGGCAGGGAAATCACCCTCGGCACGCTGCCGCTCAGCGCCGCCAGCCGCAGCACCAACATCGCACGCGCCGGCACGGGCCTCATCGGGCGCAATAATTCCAACTCCGCCGGAGACCTCGCCGTGACGGGCGTGGCGAGGTTTAATGCGAACACGACCTCCAGCGTGATTGATGGCGACCTCTACACGCGCTCGGATACCAACGGCATGACCGGGGGGGCTTCCCACATCGGCGTGCTCTGGCCCAGCGCATGGCCGCAGCCGGTGGCCCGCATGGAAATCACCTTCGCCACGTTTTCCGATGCCGGCTGGCTGGGCCATGCCAGCAACATCCCACCGGCAGGAACGCCGCTCGTGACCGCGACCCACCTCACGCCCGTGCCCGTGCTGCAAACCACCACCGACGGCACGACGTGGACCACCGTGCCCATCGCTGACTACACGACGGACTACACCACGCGGCTCAATGGCCACCTGCCCGGCGGCACACCGCGGCCGGATGCCACGCGGCGCTCCGCCGTTTTCACCTTGAATACCCCAATGGCCGGCCTGCGCGGCATCCGCGTCGCGGGCACGCACCGGAGTTACCTCGCGGTCTGGGAAGTCGCCGTGGGCGATAACAGCACGCCCGCCGATACCGATGGCGATGGCCTTGCCGATGTGGATGAAATCGCGGCGGGCATTTCTCATCTGCACACGGATTCCGATGACGACACCGCCCTCGATGGGCACGAGGTCACTGTTTTACTAACCAATCCCCAGATCGCAGATCATGATGGCGATCTGTGGCCGGACGGGCTGGAGGTCAAGCTCGGCTCCCTGCCCACCATCGCGCTCTCCACGCCGCCCAACCTGAGTCTGATCGGCGGCGGCATCATCGGGGTGAACAATGCGATTGATAGCGACGCGGGCACGCCGTCGGTGGATGCCGGCACGACCGGCAACATCACGGATGGCGACATCCTCACTCGCGTGGGGTCATGGAATGGCAGCGGGGCGGGCAATCCCGTGAGCTTCGTCGGTGCCCGCTGGCCGGTGAATGTGACCGTCGGTTCCCTGCGGGCGCAATTCGCTACGTTCTTTGATGGAGGCTGGTTCGGCGTGCCTAACAGCGTGCCCTCCATCGGCGGCATCCTTGGCTCCGCGCGTCTGATCGCGCCCACCGTGCAGACCACTTCGGATGGCGGCGTCACATGGACCACGGTGCCCAGCACGTCGAATTATGTGGCTGCTTTAGCGAACCACGCCATCGCCGGGCCGGACTTCCGCGCCACTCGCACGCCGGTGGTCACGTTCTCTCTCGCGACTCCGGCTGTGGGTATCAACGGCATCCGCCTCATCGGCAACGAAGGCGGGGGCAGCAGTCCCTTTGTCGGCATCTTCGATCTCACCGTGCTGGGCACTGGTGCCGGCAGTCAGCCACCGGACCCGACTCCGTTTGGCCTGCTCCGGAGTGATATTCTGACCGGTGCCAGCTTCATCTACACCGCCGGAAATGAAGTCGGTGCGATCATCGATGGCAACCCCGCCACCATCGCCCGCTCGGCGGAAATGCGGCGCTCCGATCCTTCCCCCACGGGCACGGTGGGCATCGGTTGGTCGGCCCCGCTCAAGCGTTCCCTGCGCTCCATCACTGTCACCATGGCCACCTCCATGGATGGCGGCTGGTTTGGCACCCGCGAGGCTCCCTTGCCCGGCACGGCCCTCACCGCCGCGCATCTGGGCACGGGCAGTTTCAGGGTGGATGTCGGCTATGGGACGAACTTGCAGGGGGAAGAACTGCCCGACGTGACCAATGATTACCTCCAGCAATTCACTGGCCACGTCATTCCCTCCACGCCGGGAGCCGTCACCTTGCGCAGCTTCACGATCACCCTCCACAAGCGCCCGCAGAACGTGACCTCCATCCGCTTGAAGGCTCCCATGGGCGGCTCTCAGGGGGCCAGCGGCTTTATCCAAATCGCGGAAATCTCCGTGGATTCCGAGCCTTTCGTGGACACAGACAATGATCAAATGGACGACGCATGGGAAACCTCGCGCGGCTTGATCGTCGGGACCAATGATGGCGTCCTCGACCCGGATGGCGATGGGCTGGACACCGTCAAAGAGTACCTCTGGCGCTCGAATCCACACCTCGCCGACACCGACGGCGATGGACTCAATGACCGTGCCGAAGAACTCAACGCCACTTTTCCTACCTCCGCAGATTCCGACAGTGACGGGCTGAACGATGAGGTGGAAAAGAATACCCACTTCACCTTCGGAAACCGCGCCGACACCGACCGCGACGGCCTGAGCGACGGAGCCGAGGTCAATACTCACGGCACCAATCCCGTCGCCGTTGACACCGACCAAGACGGCACGGGAGACGGCAGCGAAATCGCGATGGGATTCAATCCACTCAGCTCCGCCAGCCGCCCCACGCAATTCGCCCGCGCCGCCCGGCCCATCCTCGGGATGACCTTTTCCACCATCAATGGCTTTGAAACCGCCAATGGCGTCCCGCGCCGCAATACCGGCACCGACGCCAGCCTGAGCGATGCCAGCCTCACCACCCTCGCGCACACCAGCGACACCGGGGCCGGCAGTTTCTTTAGCTCCTACGTCGGCCTTGTGTGGCCCGCTGCGCTGCCACCGGGCGTCGCCATCACGCGGCTGGAAGTTACCTTCGCGACGTTCGGCTGCGGCGGTTGGTTTGGCCCTCGCACCACGGCCCCGGCTCCCGGCGGAGCCCTCGCCGCCGAGCATCTCACGCTGCCCACGCTCCAACGAGGCGACGGAACTTCATGGAGCCAATGGAGTCAGCCGATCCCCATGACGACCAACTACCTCGAGCGCATGACCGGCCACGTCATCGGCAGCACCGGCAGCCATGCCACCCGGCGCACCGTCATCTTCACCCCGACTACCCCCATCACGAATGTCCAAGCGCTGCGTCTCCTCGGCAATCACGGGCGCTTCCTCGCCATCACCAATATCGCCGTCACCACCAACCAAAACGTCGGCGATACCGATGCCGATGGCCTGCCGGATGCTCAGGAAACCACCCTCGGCACCTCGCCCATCTATAGCGACACCGATGAAGACGGCCTCACCGATTACGATGAAATCAACGTCCACCTCACAAACCCGCTGCTGGCCGATACCGATGGCGATACCGTGCAGGACGGCGAGGAAGTCCTCCTTGCGACCAATCCGCTCTCCAGCGCCTCCGTGCCAGCCTTCGGAATGCAGCCCATGCCCGAGCCCAACATGTCACTGCCCGGCACCGGCATCCTCGGATTGAAAGCCGACCTACCGACCGGACTAGAAACGGCCATCGTCACCGGTGCGAGCTTTATCAACGACGGCGACTACGACAGCACGGCCGATACCCGGCACGCGACCAATAGTAGTCCTTACAGCTATGCCGGCGTCAACTGGACCACCCCCCGCACCGTCTCCTCCCTCACGCTGCGCTTCGCCACCACCAGCTCCGGCGGCTGGTTCGGCCCCGCCTATGCTAGCCCTCCCCCCGGCAATCTCCTCGCCCTCGCCCATCTGGCCGAACCCGTCGTCCAAGTGCGCAGGGGGATCGGACCATGGACCACCGTGCCGCATTCCTCCGACTACCTCACCATCATGCCCGGCCACCGCATCGGCGATGGCAGCGCCTTAGGCTTGATCACCACCGTCTCTCCGCCCGCCCGCTTCCAGCTCACCACGCCCGCGGAGAATATTGATGGCATCCGCATCCTCGGCCCCGAAGGCGGCTCCATCCTAGGCTATCTCGGCATCGCGGACTTCGCCACCTTCTCCGGCATCCCACCGATCACCGCGCCGGTCAATCCCGACACCGATACCGACGGCCTGCCGGACGCATGGGAGATCGAAAAATTCGGCAACCTCACCGCATGGAACGCCGCCGGAGATTCCGACAACGATGGCATCACCAACCTCCTCGAATACGCCTTCGACCTCAATCCCGCCGCCTCCGACGCCCCGCCTGCCCCCGCCTTCGAAGACGGCTACCTCACCATGACCCTAACCAAACGCCCCCGCGTGACCTACCTCGTGAAAAGCGGCGACACCCTGCCCGTCATCAGCAGCACTGAGACCACCATCCTCATCGACACCCCGACCCAACTCAAAGTCCGCGACAACTTCCAAATCAGCGGCCCCGCCCCCCGCCGGTTCATGACCACCACCGTCACGGCTGCCCCCTGATCGATTCAGAAACCACCATGTCACCCCTTCAAGCCAAGCCACTGGGAGTGGCGGAGTCTCTCCGCCATGCAAAAACAATCGCGCAGCGCACTTCTCTACGGTCACGCGAAGAACGCCCACTTTTGGGATTGGCCTGCGGCGCGTCTTCAAGTGGCGGCAATATGCCGCCACTTCCAATCAAAGAAAGGCCTGTCCTTTAGAATCAAAGAAAGGCCTGTCCTTTAGTGAGAAACTCGTCCTTTAGTGAGAAACTCGTCGCAACATCCAAGATCCCTGACGATTTGTGACCGTCCAAGAGATTGTCGTAGTAGATGAAAAGGGCGAGCTTCATTCAAATCGGATTTTACGCGTCCACTAGACAAAACGACCCTGCCTCATGCCCTTGGTGCTTGGTTCGGACCACAAGTAACTCCTGACACGGTCCGACCAAAGACATCTCTAGGCCGGGAAACAGCCTTAACCTATCAGTTTCCGTAATCGCTGCCCCCGCTGCGTCGGTTTCAGCGTGGGAGGCCGCACGCAGGTAGGGAAAAAACCAGGGCTTACGCATGGCCAATCCCGTTCTCTATGAAAATTATTGAAAAAATGCTGTACAAATCACCATAACCACTGCACGGGTTGTGGATGATTTCCAC
>JAYVJI010000901.1:0-6503 GCA_043769435.1 Verrucomicrobiota bacterium | reverse complement strand
TCTGCGAGAAAGTGCAGCCAAGCCGCGCCGTGTTTTTGATAGGGTCTGAGTACATCCGTCAGGTCGCCCAGCTCTAGGGGGGCGAGCGTTTCAGGGGTCCGCGAGGCACCTGCCCATGACTGCCATGTGGTATGGCCCCGGATGGCGATGCCGGCCTCCCCGGCAAAGGCGTGCAGCGCTCCCGCATTCCGGCGTTTCATGCGGAATACGCCGGGCTTGGTCTGCGCCGGATTGCTGTCTCTGAGCAGCTGGCTGAAGTCATCCAGCATAGCAGGATCAAACACCGCGACCTTGCCATTCGCCCGCCGCACGTGGCTCTGACCGGACTGCAGCAGCCGCGCCACCTCCGCTTGGGAAAAGACTTCCCCCGCACTTGTCGTGAAGTCACACGCGAGGTCAAACCACAGCTCGCCCGAACCCCGGATCTCCATGCGCGGCTCGATCCGCTCCACATTTTCCGTGACGTTTTGGAAGCGTTCTCCCAGCGTGATGGTCCATTCCCTCTCCAGAGCGGGCAGTCCGCCGGCAAAGAACGCGAGGATGTTCCGCTCCTCACGGAGAATCATTTCCCCTTTATTGTTAGGAGAGGAAAAGCCCCATTCTTGGAGCCGTGACTGGGCTTGCGGGCTGTTGCCGGCGGTGATTTTAGCGGAGAGATGGTTGAGCGATCCTTCGATCAGCGCGTGGACTGCGACTGCGGGAGCCAGCTTCTTGGCCACTGGTGACGCCGGCGCTGCGGGGGCCGGGGTTTCCACGCCCTGACACTCGCAATACCCGGCGAGCAGCGGGAGTTCCTTTTCCAGAAATCCAGCGACTCCCGGGCGAGGGATGGTGACAGGCGCGGCGAGCACCGTGAGGTAGGCGGCGGGGAGGCCGGGAGCCACCGCCCGCAGCGTCCATCCGCTGAGCACCCATGCGCCAGTCCGGCAGCTGAGGAGGCCGGGGAGTGCGCTGCAGGAAATGCGCAGGCCGCCATCACCCAGCGGATCAAACTGCAGCACCGGGCGCACCGGTTCCTGCTCCATGCTCACGGCGTGTTGTTTTCCGCAAGTCACCCGCCGATGGTCGGCCAGCGCCGTCAGGACCACACCGCACTGGTCCCTGGTGAGCACGGCCATGCTCGCGGGGGTGCCGCCGGCTAGGCTGTTGAAAGCTGCGGCGAACCTAGCATCACCGGCATCACATTTCCACGTGCCGCTGCTCAGGGTGCCAAATGGTTTCCGCTGGGTTCCTGCTGCTGCTTCCACCACGCAGAGAATACTGTTTTTTTCCCAGGCCGCATGGAGGTCCGGCGGAAGAATGATGTGCAGGGAGATCTCCGGACCCTCAGCATCTGTGGAAAAAACGACGGGAGGCGGGGAGGCCTTCAGAGGCGATGGGGCGGGAGCCGGGGCCGGAACTGGAGGCGCGGGCTTCAGCCACTCCAGCCCGACGGCCACCGAGTGCGCGCAGATGATGCCTCGCTTTCTGGAGTCCACGCAGGTGCAAAGGTTATCCATGTCGGAGGCGGAACGGATGCGCAGACCGCTGGCAAATTCCACTCCGGCACCACGCACGATACCCGTCAGCATATGCGCCTCATACTTCACGCCCACAACCCTCCCGGCAGCATGCACCGCCCGGGCCTCTTTCATCACCTGCCAGCCCCCGGCTTTGCTCAGGATATCCTCAGTCAACTGAATCATGCCGCAGTCCAAAGAGCGGCTCTGCGGTAAATCAATGTTTTTCCGCACCTGTTCAGGATGCAGGATGCCGGGGAGCATAGGAGACCGCCGTGCCCGGAGGTGCCCGGAGTGTGCCGGAGAAATATCACTTGCGCTTCCCGCAGGGCGTGGGAAAATCGCCGCCTTCACCCATGGGGAGGGAAGCGAGGCTGCCACTGATGGCGGCTCCGAACGTATATATAAACCAACGGTTATGACCAAAGAAGAAATTGATCCAAAGACATATGCGCTCCATGAGGGCGACACGGGCAGCGCGGACTTTCAAGTCGCGCTCATGTCCAAGCGTATTAACTACCTCACGCAGCACCTGATCACACACAAAAAGGATTTCTCCAGCCGTCGCGGCCTGCTGAAGCTTGTGACCAAGCGCCGTTGCCTGCTTGATTATCTGAAGAACACAGCACCTGAGCGTTACGCAAAGGCGATCAAGGGTCTCGCGCTCCGCCGCTAAGTTGATCCGCACGAAAATCATTTCCTGCACCCAGCCCCGCCCGGTTTGACCGCGGCGGGGTTGGCGTTTTTTCCGGGTGAAAATTCAGCCGTGTTTCAATGGTGAAGCACAGTGAATACCGGAAATGCCTTCCGGGGGAGAGGAGCATCTGTATTTCCCCTAACATCGTAAAACCAAGAAGTAAGCAAACACATGAGCATCCATACAACCGTGAGCCAGGTCGGCTCCTCCCCCATAACAATCGAAACCGGTAAAATCGCCCATCTCGCTGATGGCGCAGTGACCGTCCGCATGGGCGACACCGTGGTCCTAGTGACCGCCGTTTCCTCCACCAACCTCAAGGACGGCCAGGACTTTTTCCCCCTGAGCGTGGAATACAAAGAGAAGGCATCTGCCGCTGGCCGCCTTCCGGGTGGCTACTTCAAGCGCGAAGGCCGCCCTACTGAAAAGGAAATCCTGACCTGCCGCATGACGGACCGCCCGCTGCGCCCGCTTTTTCCCAAAGGATATTTCTATGACACCCAGATCGTCGCTCTCCTGCTGAGCGCGGATGGCGAAAACGACTCTGACATTCTCGCGATGAATGGAGCCTCTGCGGCGACCTACCTTTCTGACCTTCCCATGGCCAAGCCGTTTGGTGCCGTGCGGGTGGGCAGGATCGAAGGCCAGTTCATCGCGAACCCGACGCATGACCAGCGTGTGGACAGCGATCTGGATCTGATCTATGTCGGCAGTGAAAGTGAGGTCATCATGATCGAGGGCGATGCCTTTGAAGTGCCTGACGAAGACTTCATCCAAGCGCTGCATTTCGGACATGCCAGCGTGCAGCCGCTCATCACCGCGCAAAAAGAACTCCGCGCGAAATGTGGCAAGCCTGTGCGTGAATTCAAGATCCTGAGCGCCCGCGAGGAATTGCTCGAAGTAGCCTACGCAGTGGCCGGTGACCGGATCGAAGGCGCTATCTACACTGAGGGTAAAACCGCGAGGAGCAAGGCAGTGGGAGCACTGAAGGATGAAGTGAGGGCCGCGATTCTCGCCAAGTATCCGGACGCCGGCGCTTTCGAGATCAGCCAAGCATTCGAATACATCCAGAAAAAGGCCTTCCGTGTCAGTATTCTCGATAAGAAGAAGCGCTGTGATGGCCGCGGTCTGGATGATCTCCGCGAGCTATCCGCCGAAGTGGATTGCCTGCCCCGCGTGCATGGTTCCGCTCTGTTCTCACGCGGCGAGACGCAGGCGATGGCGCTCGTCACCCTGGCCCCGCTCGACGAGGCTCAGGAATTTGACAACTACACCGGCGGCGAGAACTCCAAGCGATTCCTCCTGCACTATAATTTCCCTCCGTTCTCCGTGGGTGAAACCGGCCGCTTCGGTGGTCAAAACCGCCGCGAGATCGGCCACGGCGCGCTGGCGGAGAAGTCCATCTTCCCGGTGTTGCCGGCTGAAGGCGACTTCCCCTACACCATCCGGGTAAGCAGCGAAGTGATGTCCTCCAATGGATCCACCTCCATGGCCTCCACCTGTGCAGGGGTCATGGCCCTCCTAGCCGCCGGCGTGCCGCTGACCGCCCCCGTGGCCGGCATCAGTGTCGGTCTCGTCTCTGAGTTCGACTCCCATGACAAGATGACCCGCTACCTCACGATGGTAGACATTCTCGGGTCAGAAGACCACTACGGTGACATGGACTTCAAGCTTTGTGGCACGACCAAGGGAGTGACTGGCTATCAGCTGGACCTCAAGCTGCAAGGTCTGCCCATGGCCATCCTCGAGGAAGCCGTGCATAAGGCGAAAGCCGCACGGATGAAGATCCTCGATGTGATGAATGCCTGCATCGACAAGCCTGCTGCCCTGAGCGCCTATGCGCCCCGTATCGAGAGCACCAAGATCCCGCAGGACCGGATCGGTGAACTCATCGGCCCTGGCGGCAAAGTTATCAAAGGCATCCAGGCAGAGTCCGGAGCAAAGATTGACATCGAAGAGGACGGAACGGTGCATGTTTACGCCGTCAAAAAGGAAGCCCTCGACGTCGCCATGCGCCTCATCCGCAACATCTTCGCGGAAGCGGAGATCGGCGCGCTCTACACCGGCAGGGTGGTCAGCACCACGAACTTCGGTGCCTTCATGGAACTGTTCCCTGGCCGGGATGGTCTCATCCACATCTCCGAGCTGGCAGACTTCCGCGTCCAGCACACCGAAGACGTCGTCAAGACAGGTGATATCGTCACCGCCAAGTGCGTCGGTATCGACGATAAAGGCCGCGTAAAGATGAGCCGCAGAGCCTACCTCAAGGACAAGGAAAAGGAACTTGCCGCCACCGACTCTGCTCCGGCTGAAGCCCCGGCAGCTCCCGCCGCTGAGTAAGCACAAAAATTCATGACCCGCCCGGCACCTGCCGGGCGGGTTTTTTGTGTTGGGGCACTCAGGCAGCGCTTTGCGGCCTGAACTTTTGTGTTTTCTCTTGGTTGAGGGATTGCAGGGCGGGGCACTTTGCAGCAGAGGCCCGCCATGCATCGCCGTCATTTTCTGTCGTTCCCGATTTTAGCATGGGCAGCCGGGTCCTCTGTCGCCGGGGCTGAGATCACGCCTTCCTTTGATGCCGCGGTCGATGCCGTGGCGCCGGAAGTTCCACGGCGCGCCTCAGTCATCCTCGTTGATGGGAAAAAGGATGCGGCCCCGGTTTTCCGGGAGTATCACTACCGGGGTGAGCCGGATGCCACGGACTTCTGGCCCGCCAGCACTATCAAAATCCATGCCGTGCTGGCGGCACTGGAACTGGTCCATGAGCAGGGGTTCCCGCTCGATGTGACCGTGAGCTTTGAGCACCGCAGTGACGCCGGGAAATGGGTCCTGGACTGCGCACGCACGCTGCGGGAGATGATCCATGAGGTATTCATCCGCTCCTCCAATGAGGACTACACGCTGCTGCTCAGGATGAGCGGGCTGGACCTCCTCAACGGCAGCTTCCTGACACCGGAGCGGGGGTTCAAAAAATCCGCTCTGATGCGGGGCTACGTCAGCAGCAGGCCTCACGTCTACAGGAAGCAGGAGGCCCAGCGCATCACCCTGCGCAGCGGAGACACCGTGAAGTCTCTGGAACATCAGTGGACGGGCAGGAGCTATTCCGCAGAGCGCGGTGCCACTGTCATCGATACTGAGACGGGGAACATCTCCTCCACCGCTGACATGGCGCGGGCCGTGCAGCGCGTCCTGTTCAGTGAATACCTGCCTGAAGCTGAACGCTGGCGCATCAGCCCGGAGATGCTGGAGTTTCTCCGTCACGGGGATGGCTCGCTGACAGGATTCGAAACCCGGAACAAGGACAGCGGGCCCTATGCATGGGAGCAGAGCGGAGAGCTGGTCTATCCTCAGGCGAAGTTTTATCACAAGTGTGGCCTCATATCGAACTATGTGCTCGACCTAGCCTGTGTGGATGACCGCGCGCTCTCCGGGCGGGCAGTGATCATCGCGGCTTGCGCCATGACAGGAAAGGAGGAAACCATGCGTCAGCTCTGCCATAGTCTCCTGACATGGGCTCGGGCCCAGCCAGTCTAACCAATTTTTCGCAAGTGTCATTTCATGTTATTCATGCGCTCGTCCTGCGCTATCTTTTTCTCTACTCCCGGAATCGTATTCGGTTGGTGGAGTTGTTTTTCTGGCCGCTCATGGAGTTGCTAGTTTGGGGAAATCTGGCTATTTGGCTCCAGGATGCACGGAACGTCGCGTCACTGCCTTCGTTCATTCCCTGGCTTATTGGCGGCGTGATTTTCTGGGACGTGGTCTTCCGCGCGCAGCAGGGAGTGGCTATCTCTTTCCTTGAGGACGTATGGACGAAAAACCTCACCAACATCTTTGTCGCGCCCGTCCGTCCCATCGAGTATTTAGCCTCCGGCTTCTGCATGGGCTTCCTGCGGATCGCGATTACCGTCATCGTGCTCTCCGTCCTCTCTGCGGTTTTTTACCGCTTCAACCTGTTTCAGTTTCACTGGTATATCGTGCCCTTTTTCGGCCTGCTGATGTGGTTTGGCTGGAGCCTCGGGGTCATCTCCTGTGCCCTCATCCTGCGCTGGGGGCAGGCAGCAGAGAGCCTTGCCTGGGCCGTGCCCTTTCTCATTCAACCAGTGGCCGCAGTCTACTACCCTATCGCAAATCTTCCGGTCTGGGCGCAGATGATAGGGTGGTGTATGCCCTGCACGCCTGTCTTTGAGGCTATGCGGCAGATCATCGCCAGGGGCACCTTCGACTGGTCGCTCCTGGGGATCTCTCTGGTCTCTAACATAGTCTGGATGGTGATAGCCGGAGCTATTTACCTCAAGGTATTGAAAAGCGGC
>JAYVJI010000900.1:0-4322 GCA_043769435.1 Verrucomicrobiota bacterium | reverse complement strand
GTCAGGGAGCACATAGAGAAATGGTCCATTGAAGGCATCATCTATGGGCCCCTGCAGCCCAGGACTCTTCCTGAGCCCGGCGGCCTCCCGGGCTGGCCCGAGGCTCCACTTGCCCGTACGGCGCTGCAGCAGGACGGCCTTTCCAGAGCCTCGGCCGGCTAGGGTCTGGCCATCGATTTGCACTGTTAGGTTACCGCTGAAATTCCCTCCGGAAGGGTCCTCGAGCCGCAGGGCCGTGACGTTCTGGGTAGTGATCTCCACGGACCTCGCTGAGGGAATGAGCGCATCGATCCTGGCGTCACAGCGGGCCTCTTTCCAGTGTTCTTCCAGCCCGGTGAGCTGGAGCCAGTGCATGCCTGCATGGGCCAGGGTGCGGGTTTGCAGAGAGATTTTCAGAGGGTAGGGCGGACGCTTTTCTCCTAACAGTCGGGTGATCCGCTGCTCTATTTCCTTTGCAGTCGCCGGGTCATACTTGTGCTCCATCCCTGGGCCTATGAGATGCGTTAGGGCCGCGCCTTGCTTTTGGAATTCTTCGGCCATGATCTCCGCGGATGCCCGTTGCTTGTCATTTTCGCCGGAGTAGGAAATCACCGGCAAATTGAGAAGATTCCGCACCATGCCGGGCACATCATTCAGCCCCCACAGGGCCTGCTCCCATGCGGGAAGGAGGGAAATCTGGTCAGGCTTGAGATTCTGATAGCGGCGCACATCCACGAATCCAGCGCCCGTATGGACCACTGCCCACCGTTCCGTGTATTGCGCCCCCAAGAGCCATGCTCCAGCTCCACCCATGCTGAATCCGGCCAGCGCCAGACGGGAGGGATCGATGCGCTTTTCCCTGCCCAGAATGGCCGCCACATCCATCACATCCCGGCCCCCCGCGCTTTTGTAGCCCGTGCAAAACCGGCCAAAGGGATGGACGACGACTGTGCCCGGCGGGTGGAACTGTCCGCTCTTTTTCATGCGCTCCGCGATGAAGTGCAGATCTGTAGCCGTGTCCCCGCGGCCATGCAGCCAGATCCAGGCCGGGGCCGCCGCGCCTGGCGCATCCGGGGCGATGTCCAGACCATAAGGCTGGGCTGAGCCATCCAGCGGGCTATAGTATCCACGGACCACCAGTCCCGTGGTATTGAGCCATGGAGCCCGTCCATCGCGCAGCGCCGTGATCCGGAGGTCTGCCTCGGCTAGCAGTTCCTGCGCCTTGCGGCCATCTTCGAGTTTGTAGAATTCCTGCAACTCCAGAGCATAGCGCACGGCTTTAAGAAAGATCTCAGCGTTCGCGTTTTCTTTTTTAACAGGAAGCTGGCGCAGTCGGTTGGTGAGGGTGTCCAGCTGTGCCTTCAGCGCGCCCTGCACGGGCCCGGGTATTTTCATGGCAATGGGCGGAACCATCCGCGGCATCACCCCTGGAACCTCTGCCATCAGAGGAAGCATACAGGCCAGAGAGAAGTAGAAGCAGGGAATCACACGCAACATACTCCGCAGGTCCACTGGCAAATCCCGGGCAGCAACAGAAAGCCTCCTCTCGCCGCATCCGCATTGAAGTGACCGCGCATGGACTCCGCAGTCTGAGGAGGTGGGAACACCCGGCACAAACGGGCAAAACAAATCAGTGGCATTCTGTCGCCTTAGGGCAAAGATTCTACTATATTTTCCCACCCATGGACGACAGCTCATTTCACATTGCCAGGCCCTACTGGCTCCTTGTCGGCCCGCTCCTCGCGGCGGCGCTGGCTATGGTGATGCTGCGGAGCGACCGCCTGCGGGAGTCAGCCCTGGCCAGGCTGGTGCATCCGCGCTTCCGGGCAAAACTGGTTCCCGGGCACTCTTCCAAACTAGTTTGGACGCGCCGCGCGCTTTGGCTCACCGGTGTTCTGTTGCTCTGCGTCGCCGCAGCCGGGCCGCGCTTTGGCTTTGAATGGCGGGAGGTCAAGCGCCGCGGCATCGATATACTTTTCGCAGTGGATACCTCCCGCAGCATGCTCGCAGAAGACCTCAGTCCGAACCGTCTCGAGCGCGCCCGCCTAGGGATTCAGGATTTTGTGGATCACCTCAATGGCGACCGTGTCGGACTCATCCCCTTCGCCGGCAGTTCCTATGCCCTGTGTCCCCTCACGCTGGATTACGATGCCTTCAGGGAATCACTCAAGGCGCTCGATACCGACCTCATTCCCCGTCAGGGCACGGATGTGGCCAGCGCCATCCGCGAGGCCTCCCGCCTCTTCGATCAACAGAAGGGCAACCACCGGATCCTCGTGCTCATCACTGATGGCGAAGACCTCCAGGGCGATGCGCTGGAGGCCGCCCGGACCGCTGCAAAAGAGGGCATGGTGATCTACCCCATCGGTGTGGGGAGCACGGAGGGGCAGACGATTCCCCTGCGCCTGCCAAATGGTCAGGTGGACGTCCTGCGCGATGCCAGTGGCGCAGTGGTGAGGACAAAGCTTGACGAAGCGGCGTTGCAAAAAATAGCGGAAATCACCAATGGTCTCTATGCTCCTCTGGGTCGCAAGGCCGAGGGGCTCGACACTATCTACCAAGAAAAGCTGCGTCTCGTTCCCCGGAACGAAATGGATGCGAAGGCCGAGAAAGTGCCCCTAGAGCGCTATCAATGGCCGCTTGGGATCGCCTTGGTATTGTTGTTGATAGAGTTCCTCCTGCCGGAACGGCGGCGTGCTGCGGCAGACGTCCGATTGCCCTCCGCAGGGCGTCGCAGGGCACTGCCTGCCGCCTCCCCTCTCCTCGTGGCGCTGGGCTGCCTCTTCGCTGCTGGCACGCCACACTCCCGTGCTGAGGACATGCGGGTGCTCTATAATCAAGGTACCGCGGAGTATGATAAGGGGGACTTCGCCAAAGCCGCCGCGACGCTGCGTGCCTCACTGAATGGTGCCGATCTTAAACTGCAAAACCGGATCTACTACAACCTCGGTAATGCGCTCTACCGGCAGGGCGCAGCGGCGCTGGAAAAATCACCCGCAGAGACAGAAAAATCATGGAAGGAATCTATAAAAGCCTACTCAGACGCTCTGGCACTTGACCACAGCGATGAGGACGCGCAGTTCAATAAAGATTTGGTGCAGCGCAAATTGGACAGTCTGAAAAACAAGGACAACAAGAAGGACGACGAGAAGAAGGACCAGAAGGACGACGAGAAGGACGGCGACAAAAAGGACGGCGACAAAAAGGACGGCGACAAGAAGGACGGCGACAAAAAAGACGGCGAGCAAAAAGACGGCGAGCAGAAGGAGCAGGACAAGAACTCTGACGGAACCGGCAAAAAATCAGCGGAGGACCAGCCTTCCGATGAAGGAAAGCCCGGTGAGGAAAAGCAACCCGGTCAGGCTGACGACGCATCCAAAAAGGATGACAAAGCAGCGGATCCTTCAGGGGAGAAAAAGCAGGACGAAGAAATCGGAAAAGAAAAAGAGGCCTCCAAAACGGAAAAGGGCAGCGATGCCAAAGCCCCCGGTGAAGACGGAAAAGAGAAAGCGACTGGGGAGGAAAAAACCGGGGAGAAGCAGGAGGGCAAGGAAGGGAAAGGAGGCGAGGAGAGCGAAGGTACCAAGGAGGCAAAGGAAGGCGAACCGGCGAGCCAAGTTTCCGAGGAGCGCCGCAAGGTGGGCGAGATGACACCAGAAGAGGCACGGCAGTTGCTCATGACTCTCCGGAGTGATGAGCGCACGGTTATACCTCTCGAAAAACCGCCGCCTCAGCGCTCCCGGCGTTTCGTTGACCCTAACAACACAACGAAAGGCAAAACATGGTAGGCACCATCCAATGCATCACCGCCGTCTGGATCATGGCCTTGTTGTGCTTTTGCACCGCTGGGCAGGCCGTGGCTGCTGAAGTGACCGCCACTCTCCAGAGCAACACTGTCCCGGCTGGCCAGGGTAGCCTGCTGACCATCGAGATCCAAAACGGAGATGCTCAAGAACCAGTGCCGCCGGTCGTCAAGGATCTCATCATCAATCAGGGCCAGCGCGGACGGCAGATGTCTTTCATCAACGGGGTCACCAGTTCCACCACCACTTTCCAGTATGTGGTCGGATCCACCCTCCCCGGGGACTATACCATCCCGGCATTCACTCTCATGGTCGATGGACAGAAAGTGGAAACCAAGCCTCTGAACCTGAAGGTGACACCGTCCGCCAACCAGCAGCCCTCCGGCCTGCCTCAGGCAAATCCTAACAACCCGGACCCGGTGGAGGAGGATGCCGGATTTCTCACGGTGGAGCTGCAGGTCAAAGACCGGAAACACGCGTGGGTGGGGGAGATCGCCCCCGTGCGGATCAGGGCGTGGCTGCCAGAGAATGCTAGGGTTT
>JAYVJI010000899.1:0-2311 GCA_043769435.1 Verrucomicrobiota bacterium | reverse complement strand
TAGCGGACCATGGGCGCGGTGCGATTTACGGCCCACAAGTCCACATCCCCGTCGCCATCCCAGTCCGTGGCAGCCAGCGCCCTCCCATCGTCATCAAAGTCGAACCCGCTGACATGGCTGACATTGGCCCAGCGGGAGTCGCCGGTATTCAGAAAGAGGCAGTTCCGCTCATGGCCGCTGAAGGGCTCGCCGCGCTTGAGCCGGTCGTCGAGATCCCTGAGCGAGAGACGGAAGAGCGACTGCGGATCACGTGCGGCGGCAGTGGAGGCAGCATTGTCAGGTGAAGAAGCCACGACCTGGCTCCAGTAGAAGCTTCACAAGTCCGGCGCGGTGGAGTGCCCGGTGATGGCACCATTGGCCACCAGCAGGTCGTCGCGGCCATCACAGTTCAGGTCCGCCGCCAGCGTGCCCCAGGTCCAGCGCCCCATGCTGACGCCGGCCGCCAGCCCGTGGTCCTGGAACCCGCCTTTGCCGCCCTGGAGGTAGAGCGCGTTACCGTTTGCCAGCACCCGGAACCGCTCCAGCGCATCAGGCGGTAGACCTTTTTTGAACTCCGGCTGGTTGGTGATGCGGTTGCCTGCAGACGAAAACATATTGCCGATGTAGAAGTCGAGCAAGCCGTCACCATTGTAGTCTGCCACGCTGACTGACATGCCGAATCCACTGTTTCCCAGCCCCTGAGTGGCAGCCACGTCTAGGAAAGTTATCTTCCCCGCCGCATCGCGCCGCTGCTCGTAGAGGTTATTCTTTCCGAAGTCATTTGCCACGATGATATCCGGATCGCCGTCGTTGTCGAAGTCCGTCCAGACAGCGGCGAATGAGAAGCGGCTGTTGCCTTGGTCCAGCCCGGTCTCTGCGGTGGCATTGGTGAACTTCCAGCCGCCCTCGTTCCTCACGAGGAAATTTTCTCCACCATTCTGTGCATCATAGAACGGGACGGGGATGGCGACCCGTGCCGGATCGTCTTCGCGGGAACGATAGCCGCAGCCGTAAAAGTCCACGGTGCCATTCCCATCATAGTCTGCGGCGGCGAGGCTGTAGGCATCCGTAACGCGTGGCAGGAGAGCCTTCTGCACAAAGCGTTGTCCTTCATTCTCCAAAAGCAGAATGCCGCGGGTGAGAGAAAGGACCATGTCGAGATCGGCATCGCCGTCTAGGTCAGCCATGAGCGCGGCGCGCGTGTGGTCATGAAAGTCCACGCGCCACTCGGCAGAGGCATCCTGCACCCTGCCATCGGGCTGCTGGAGCAGGAGGCGGTTCGGGAGGCCTCCTTCCATGCATATATAGACATCGTCGAGGCCGTCGCCATTTACATCACCAATAGCGAGACCGTGGTGGCCCCAGATAAACTGCTCGGCTTCCTTTTGCAGCCGCGCGCGCCAGTAGGCATTGCCGCGGCCCATTTGCCCATGAAACCACGGCAATCCGCCGAGGAGCGACTCAGTGCCATCCGCCAGCCATGGCCCTGACTTCGCCCGGGCCTCCTCTGCACTCACGCAACGCAGGGATTTTAATTTCAAGTCCGGGCTTTCCGGCGTAGATGCTTTGGTCGGCAGCCATTCGGCATCCCAGGTGGCATTGTGCTCAGCCGGGCCGGTCGCCGTGGTGGCGGTGAGTGAGAAAAGCACACGCGTCCGGACAGCAGGGGGAGCGCTCAAATCCACCCGGGTGATCTTGAATTTCACATGCCGGTCCGTGGACTCACCCCATGCCGAGATGAGGGACCGCCACTCCTTGTCCACGGTGCCTCTGGAGGCTGCGCTGGAGGTGTCAAAAAAGCGCACGACCGATGCCTCCGGGCCATCGCGCAGGGTAGCGGGCGAGCCTGGACGGAGCGGGCCGCAACTGAAACCCGCAGCGAGGTCTGACTTCCAATCCGGCGCTGCTTCCATACTCGTCTCGAGCGGGGCAGCGAGGCGCTTCAGCACGCGAGCGACCTCATCGTTTATGCGCTCGCTGACGAGGGGGACTGGCTCCGCAGCCAACCCAACCCTGCTGAGCACCAGAAAGGAAAGGCTGAACTTGAAAGGAAACAGAAATTTGCAGTTTGACACGGCGGAAGTAACAGGTCTAAGAAGACCGAGCATAGGCCCATTCATTTCTATTCATGAACTCTATCTGCAATCCCTTTCTCGCTGTTTTCAGTTTGCCCATAGCCATACTGCTCAGTGCCTGTGCGGCTGTCGTCACGGGTAGTTCAGTGAACAAAACAGGTTAAGTTCCATGCAGTGGAAACCGCGTTTCGTTGAAAACGGAAAAACTGGCACCCGGCATTTATTCGAAACAAACACGGCGGATGGCGTGGCTGTCC
>JAYVJI010000898.1:0-3875 GCA_043769435.1 Verrucomicrobiota bacterium | reverse complement strand
GCGGCTCCACCTGCTGTCGTAAAGCGCCCTCCCGCAAACAGACTTCCAAAACCG
This sequence comes from Verrucomicrobiota bacterium, assembly GCA_043769435.1. Classification (GTDB taxonomy): domain Bacteria; phylum Verrucomicrobiota; class Verrucomicrobiia; order Verrucomicrobiales; family V1-33; genus JAYVJI01. The sequence goes on along the minus strand of JAYVJI010000898.1, from coordinate 3,821 downwards.
TCCACAACCAGTGAATAAACGTCATGATTTACGCCAGTTCCAAGTATTGACCAAGCACTGCCATTCCATTTTGCAACTTTAGCCGCGGTGCTTCCACCAGCTTTCGTGAACGTTCCACCAACATAGAGATTGTTCGCAGGATCTAACGCCAAGGCGTAAACACTACCATCGACCCCAACCCCAAGCGTGGACCAACTCGATCCATTCCATTTCGCGACGCGGTTAGCAGCCAGTCCGCCTGCCGATGTGAATGCCCCCCCAGCATAAGTATTTCCCGTGGAATCGAACGCAAGCGCATTCACCCCGTTGTTCATTCCTGTTCCTAAGTTGGCCCACGCCGTGCCGTTCCATTTTGCAATCCTGTTGGCCGGAACGCCTCCAGCATTGCTGAAGAAGCCAGCAGCGAGGAGATTCTGATCATTGTCGATTCCCAGAGCTAAGATATCCCCGTCCGTTCCTGTACCTAGATTCATCCACTCTGTTCCGTTCCATTTTGCGATGTTGTTGGCAGCAACGCCGCCTGCCGTCGTGAATCTACCGGCTGCATATAGCTGACCTGCATTGTTCACCACCAGTGTGTAGACCCTGCCATTCATTCCTGCACCAAGATCTGACCACGTCGTGCCGTTCCATTTCGCAACATAGTTAGCGGCAATGTTCCCTGCTGCTAGAAAATCTCCACCAAGATAGAGATTGCCACTGCTGTCCATGGCCAAGGCGGAGATTGCATTATCAGTTCCCGTGCCTTGCAGAAGCCAATCCGTGCCGGACCATCTTTTCAGCATTCCGTGAACTCCATTTTTGGTGTCGATGATGTAAGGATAACCAGTAGCATCGAGTGCCATTTCGTCCCCACCGTTCTCAATACCCGTTCCAACGGCTGACCAAATTCCTCCACTCCATTTGGCCATGCCGTTAGCTGGCACGCCGCTAACAGAGGCAAAAAGGCCCCGGACGTAGAGAATGCCGGAATTTCCAAATGCCATGGAGCGGACATCCGCCTCGGCACCTGTTCCTAAAGCAGCCCAGCTACTGCCATTCCACTTTGCGATGTGGTTGACGTTCACACCACCTGCCATGGTGAAGCGTCCCCCCGCGTAGAGATTACCGGAGCCGTCGACTGCAAGGCATGCGACATGAACGGCAAATCCATTGGTAGAGCCGCTCATGCCTGTCCCTAACGCTGACCAAGCGGTGCCATTCCATTTTGCAATTTTGCCAAGAGGCACACCACTAGAAGTGATAGAAAAGTTGCCGCCAGCATACAAATTTCCAGCGGCGTCGACTATCATGGTATTGACTGTCCCGTCAAGACCTGGACCTAGGGCGGACCACGTTGAGCCATTCCACTTCGCAGTACGGCTGACGCCAACCCCGCCTGCCGAACCGAATTCACCTCCCATGTAAATGATTCCCCCGCTTCCTACTGCCAACGCATGAACATTATTATCTGCTCCAGAACCTAGAGCCGACCAGGTCGAACCATTCCATTTTGCAACCCGGTTGGCAGGCACGCCACCTGCCGTAGTGAAGCGTCCTCCGGCGTAAAGATTGCCAGAAGAATCGACAGTCAAGGCGTAAACCGCATCGTTCATTCCTGTACCAAGAGCTGACCAAGCGCTGCCATTCCATCTTGCGATGCGGTTTGCAAATACGTTCCCAGCGATTGTTAAAGTGCCAGCCACGTAAACATTGCTGCCCGAGCGTGCCATGGCAAAAACATTCCCGTTCACGCCGGGGCCACCACCTAGGCTGACCCAATCGGCGTCACTGAAGGTCGGATCAATCCGTATCGGGTAAGTGGCTTCAGTATCATCCACGATCACTGCCAGACGGCATGTTGAAATGACCTCGATGCAGGCGGCAAGCACTCGGCCAGTTGCATCGGTCACGGCCAGACGCTGGTAGGTAAGCTTGCGACCAGATCCGTCAACAGCAAGGTTTGCTCCCCCGGGAGTAGATTCAGCCCGCGCTCCGTCCACGGAAAGTTCCACACGAAGCGGGCCGGAGCCGCCGGGCTTTTCCTCCAAGATAAAGTCCTGGCGGACTCCATCGACACTGACCGAATACTCCTCGACGAGGCCGGGCCGGATAAGCCGGGCAAGGGTAGATGTGACATCCACTCTACCGGCGGTGGCAAGCGTTTGGAGAGTTGCGCGGCCGAAACTCTGCGCGACGACGCGGAAGGGAACGCTGGCAGCCTCTTGTCCGGTGGACTCCAACCACAAACCCTCGCTGGTGAGGTTGCCCCGGAGTTTTTGAAAGTCGCAACGCAGAGACGCTTCGCCGTCGCTTGGCGTGATGGCGAGTCCGGCACCCTTGTAGTCCTTGCCCGCCTCGGCTCCCAGTTGGTCGAAGGGGATGGACTTAGTTGCTTCCTCTGCGGACGCATTGGGAACAATTACTAGTTGAGCAGCCAGAATGAGTAGGAGAGTGATTTTCATGAGGTGGAAATGATTGGAAGAAGTTAGGAGCCAATGTCTTTGTTTCACGGCAGGGCTACCTGCACTCTCGCGAAGGCGCTCGGGGCGGTGGCGGGCGGAGCTGATTCTTCAACGGTCACGCGTTCCCACTGCGCGTCGATGGAGGTGACTGTTTGGGTGCCGGTCATCGTCACAAAATTCCCCAGGGTGGTTGATCGCTGAGGGGTGTAAATCAAGCCGCTGCCCTTGCGGCGGAGGAATGCGACTTTTAGAACGGGTTCCGCACCGCTGGAATCGACCGTGATTTGCGGCAAGCCGGAGCTTCCGCTAGACGTCAGCATACTCACATCCGGCCCGCCGGCATTCATGTTGAAGGCGTATTTAAGCAGATTCTCCACGCCGTCGTTAAAGGGCGTCGCGGTGGGAGCGGTATTCGGGCCGCTCAATCCAGAAGACGACGCCCAGTTGCTGAGTAAAACGCCGCTGCTTGCGACGGTAAAGCTACGGGTTTCGGGATTGGCGGCGGCGAAGCTGGCATTGCCGACTTGGTTCGCTCGGATTGTTACCGTGCCGACCGAACCCGTGAGGGAAACGGTGTTGCCGGAAACAGTGGCGGGCCCTGAGACCAATGAGAAGCTGACTGGAAGCGATGAGGATGCTGAGGCTGTGATCGTGAATGCGGGGCTCGTGGGGACGCGGTCAGCGATTGTCGGGAAAGTGATCGTCTGTGGTGGCTGCAAAATACCTGTACCTATGATGAGGGTGATGCTTTTAGAGGGAATGCCAGCCGTATTGCTGATGGTATCTGTAAGCGTCAGAGTGGTAGTGCCGTTTTGCCCGTTAGGCGTGATGATGACCCGTTCCCCAATCGTCCCCTGTGGGGTGAGCGTGGCCATTACAGGATTGCCAATGCTCCAAGTAAAATTGGAGAAATCCAAAGGCGGGAAAAGCGTGATGGCGGATGCCGATGACGGGACACTCGAACTAATCGTCAGGGTCTCTGGACTATTGATTCCATACAACTTTTCAACCGTCCGGTTAATATACATCGCGGGTTCCTGATCCATGAAGGTATCGCTAATAAAGGGCGTGCTGAGCATCCGATCTAAAGCCGTGTTGGTGTTGTTTTTGAGCTTCACTTCCATTTTTCGCAGTGTTCCCAAAGGATTGGATACTCGCTTGGGGCTCAGGTAGTTAATCCTATAAAAGCTGTTCGCAAGGTCGATGATATCCCTCTGGATATTGACGAATGCGGCGGCCAGATCCCCAGAGTTGCTCGCGGGAGAATAGAAGGTATTTTGGTAACTATTCAGGTGCGAAATCCACGGGTCGGCCTGCGAATGCGGATTTGATGGAGTCCATCAGATTGAGGCCGTGCTTGCGGGTGGTGGAGAGGTA
>JAYVJI010000897.1:0-3994 GCA_043769435.1 Verrucomicrobiota bacterium | reverse complement strand
GGATGCCTGCAAGCCAGCACAGGCGGGACGCCTGTGTTCCCGCGCTTCCACCACGCCGGGCCCGGCGACCAGTCGCCGGAAAGCGCCTTCACCCACCGGCTGCGATCCTCGGCGAACAGGTCCAGCTCCGCCATGTGCGCGGCGAAACGCTCCCGACTGTCGGGCCTTGTAGGGGAGGTTTAGAACGTAAATGCGGGGAGAGTTGATGTGGGTGCACATTTTTTTGGCTATGCTTAATCCTTGCGCAGAAATCCTTTCTGCGGTTTCTGCGGTGACTTTTTCGCGGACTTGGAAACTCATAGGGTGTGCAGGGTGAGTAGTTGAGGGAATCGGCTGTCGTGACCTCCGACCGAAGGCCCGAGGAGTTGTTCAAAGCAAACGCGTAAGGCGCACAGGACCATCATGCCATGTGCAGTGCCTACCGTCCAGTTTTATTTTGCTATTTTTCCCACAGAATGCTGGAGCTGCTAGGGACGCATCAGAATTGCTGGAGGGGAAAATCTAAGTAAGTATTGGGCGCATCAGCCATGCCTTTCGACCTTTAGCAATTGAAGCGCAGCACCGTCCCGGAACCCGGGGCGCTCCTCCAGCGAGTCGATGCATGAGAGCGAGAAACCGCAGCTCTGCGTGAGGAGAACGCCAAGCTAAAATAGGATCGAAGACCACATCGCTCCGATGGAGACTGAGGCTTGCCGCAGTGCGGCGCGCCGCTAGTAGTCCATGTCCCGATAGTGCACGCGGGTATCCTCTGCCTGGCGCAGCATACGGTCCGTGTTGCGCCGGATGCGGCGGCAAAGCTGGCGGCTCAACCAGTGCAGCACACTAAAAGCGGAATGTGGATCATTAGCAACTATTCCCTGAAAATCCTGTTCACTGATCGTCCACACCAGCCCTGGCACGGCCATGACGACATCGGCGCTAGCCTTGTGAGGATCGATGATGTTCATTTCACCCACTGTATCACCAGTCTCAAGGGTCGCGAGCGTGATGACACTGCCGCCCATCCTGCTGGTGACGCTTGCTTTGCCTGACAAAATGACGCTCAGCGCCTGATGAGGCTGTCCCTGCACAGCCAGCGTCGCACCGGCTGCTTTCTCTTCAAATTTCCCGGCACTGGCCAGAGTGTGACGCACTGCGTCATCAAGTTCGGACATCAGGCCTATCGGCGGGAGGGTAGTGGGTATAGCATTCATGGAAAAAGGGTCCTCGCATGGCCGAGGTATCCGCCCCCACTGCCCCAGTAGCTAAAGGAAGTCAACAAATTTACGGATTTCAGGCGAATGCTGCGAATGCTGCTTTCCGCAGGCTTCACGTGATTTCCTTCGTCTCCCAGTTGCACACTGGCGGTGGCCCTGCGAGTGGACTATCCAATTTTATGGCATCCACACCCGTTATCAATCTACGCCGCGGCCACGCGGTCCGTCACAACAATGATGTTTGCATCATCGCAGACATGGAACACAAGACTCCTCCCCGCATGGCGTCGTATGTGCAAATGTCCATCCGGAGCATCACTTCCGGGCGGGTTCACAACCTCCGCCTCACCTCCAACGAGTCGCTGGAGTCGGTCAATCTGAATAAGGAGGACTATGAATATTCCTACAAGGACGGCGATGGCTACCATTTCATCAATCCCACCACCTTCGAAGATGTCACCGTGAGCCAGGCTCAGGTCGATCCCGTTAAGAACTACCTCATTGAGGGCAACAAATACATTCTCGTGTTCACCGATGAAGTGGTGGCCTCCATCGAATTATCCGCTTCTATGATCATGACAGTGGCAGAATCCTCCGACGGCGTGAGAGGTGATAGTGCCAACAATATGTACAAACCCGCCACCATGGAAACCGGCCTCACAGTTCAAGTCCCGCTCTTCATCAACCGCGGCGAGAAGATCAGCGTGAAAACCGAGGATGGATCCTATCTCGGACGCGCCTGATCATTGATTTTTCCGCAGCTGTTCACTTAATGCTGAAAAACCTGCATTTAGTTCAGGTTTTCACTTGCGTCTTGTAAACTACGTGCGAAAACTGAAATTCTGAGAATCCACTGTAATTAATGGATGTGGAAGCTACAGATATACCAACAACAATAACAATAATAATCGACATATGAAGCTCATCGCTCTCGCTATCGCAGCTCTCGCCCTCGGCGCCTGCAAGTCCACTCCCTCCAACCAAACCAGCGTGCCTACAGGCGGCGGTTTCGTGCAGCCAGCCAAGTAAGGTCTGACTGGAGGGCAGTCCGGGCAGTGTCCGGCCGCACCAACTCTGCCGACTCTGGAAACGGAGTCGGCTTTTTTGCGCCTGATTTTTAGTACCGGCCAGAATAGATACACCCATTTTCCCTTGTAACGAAGAACCCGCGCCCGTTTGGGTGTGGAAGAAGGAGTAGCTCGAAAAGAATCGAGCCGTTGGTAATGAGATGGTTACACGCGAGTTAGCCAGGAGAGTTATTTGCCAGGAGGGAGCGATGGGGTGGTGAGGCGGGTGGTGGTGGCTGCTATTCTTGAGGATTCGTAGAGGGCCATGACGGTCTCGAGGTCGCGGTAGGCTACTTCGAGGGCGTAGCTGGAGGTGACGTGGTCGATGCGGACGCGAGCGAGGTCGCGGAGGGCGGTTTGGACTTCTAGGGCGGTGGCGAGGCCGGCCTTGTATTTCCCCTGCTGGACATCGTAGTTTGCTTCTGCGGCGCGGCGTTCCACGGCGAGGCTGGTCAGGCGCTTCTGATAGCGGTCTACGGTGAACCAGGCGTCGAGGACGTCATTGGAAACGAGGCGCCGGGATTGCTCGAGGCGGAAGCCGTCCTGGGTTTGCTGGAGGCGGTTGGTCTTGAGGTCGAGCGCCCGCTGGCCGCGGTCGAACAGCGCCCATGAAACGGAAATCCCTGCGGTCCAGCTGTCTCTGCGGTCGAGGGTGGATCCGGTGGCGAGGTCTGCGCCGAACTGAAAGTCGACCGTCGGGGCAAACCGTGCCCGGATTTCTGCGTGCTCTGCTGCGGTGCGGTCTAGGGTGAGTTCTGCGACCCGGATTTCTTCGCGTTGCTGGTGAGCGGTCTGGATGGCGGGGCTGATGCCGCTGGCCGGGAGCTTGCCGGGGGGGACTGGAGCGAGGGAAAACGCGGTGGTGGGTGGGTAGTCCAAGGTCACGGCCAGCTTAGCGAGGGCTAGGTCCCGGTTAACTTCGGATTCCATGACGGCGCGGCGGGCCTGCTCGTCGCTGACGCGGGCTTGGAGGACATCGCTTTCGATGACTTCTTGAGCGGCGAGCCGGCCTTCCGCCTGCCGGACCTGCTCTGTGGTCTGGCCTAGGGTCTTCCGGTTTTCCTCTACAAGCTGAGACTGGAGCAGGGCTTCGAAGTATTGCGTGGTGACGTCGAAGAGGACTTCCCTGAGCCTCTGGCGGAGTTGCCAGCGGGCGATTTGTTCGAGCAGCTCGCTTTGGCGGCGGGCGGGGCGCACGGTGAGGTCGATGATGGGCTGGCTGAGGTTCAGGCCGAGCGACTGGGAATTGGAATTTGAGCGAGTCCAGCGGCGTTCTCTGGTGAGGGCGGGCACCAGTGACTGGAGCGGAGCGGTGCTGCCACTACCGCCCGTGGCTGCGGGCGAAGTGGCGGTGGGCGTGTCCACGGTGTTGCGGGTGGCGTTTCCCTGCCAGCCGGCGTTGGCATCGGCGGTGAGGGAAGGAGCCACCCGGGTCAGGACCCGCAGCCTGTCGATGACGGCCTTCCGCACCTCATAGTCCGCTACCGCGACGGTGCGGTCCGTGGCGATGACACGCTCCAGCACTGCGGGGAGCGCCAGCTGCCGGGGCGGTGAGGGAGCCGCTGCTGCCGCTGCGGTGAGGCACACAGAAATGATCCCCCGAAAGGGCAGCCTGCTGAAAAAGTTGGCATTGTTGGGGAACGGCGTTCCGTTGAGCATAGAGAGCTGGCCTTCCGTTCCCGGTGAGGGAATTGCAAGAATTCATGCGGGAAATCCTCACCCGCAGATGCG
>JAYVJI010000896.1:0-3987 GCA_043769435.1 Verrucomicrobiota bacterium | reverse complement strand
AAAAAGATAAGCCTGCGCTGCGCTCGGTGCTGGGAACCCTCATCGCCACACTAGGAGTCATCGGCCTCTGGGTCATGGGCAGAACGTAGCGCATCAGTTCCAGACGCCGCATTCCAATCATTGAGGCACCCCGTTTTCAGAATCGTTTTTCCAAAGACTTTAATCTGCTGATTAGTGAGAAATCGATGGTCGCAGGACATCCAAGGTGGCATTTAATGCGGATACGCAGGCAGTGCCGCTGTAACGAGCTGCACCCGATTTTTTCACCGCCATGTCTGAACTCATGCCAGAACCCCACCTACGCTGCTACCGGATCGACGGGCTGGAGCCCGTGTTTGGGGCCTCGCTGGAGCAACGGTATGGGGAAGCGGTGGAAGTGGAGGCTCTGCTGCTGCGGCAAATGGCGCGGGGTGATAAGGCCGGGCTCACTGGGCTCTGGGACGCATGGAGTCGACCTTTGTTTGCCATCGCCATGCGGGGCCTGCAAAATGTGGAGGACGCGGAAGAGGCGCTGCAGGATGCGATGGTGAAATATTGGGAAAAAGCAGCAGAATATGATGCCACGCGCAGCAAGCCATTCAGCTGGGGGGTGATGATTCTGCGTGGCTTAGTGATGGATAGGCTCCGGCTGCGGCAACGGCGCCCGGTGCTGGTTAGCGGCAATTTCGAGGACAAAGATATGCCGGCACCGCTCCACGAGCCCGATCGCATTTCAGAAACTGATTTTCGCGCGGCCATGGCTTTGCTCACGCCGCAGGAGCGCCAGTTGGTCGAGCTGGCGGTGTTTGCGCCCGGCACGCACGAGGAACTGGCGGCGCACTTGGACCAACCACTGGGGACGGTCAAATCGCGCATCCGCAAGGCCATGGAAAAATTAAAACAAGCACTACTGGAATCATGAAAACTCACACTGAATTGCCATTTGATCCCGTCGCTGAGGGTCAGGAATCCCTAGCCGCAGAGCAGCCGGATTTCATCGCGCAACTGGCCTTGCTGGCGCCGGATGCCGGTGCCCCCAGCCGCTCGGTGCTCGCGGCGGCTAACCTGCGCATCGATGCCCAGCCCAGAGCAGGCTTTGGCCGTGTTTTGCAAAAATGGATGCCATGGGCAGGTTGGGGCGCAGCAGCGATGCTGACCGGAATCTTGGTGATAGAGCCTACTTTGTTGGTGCCTGTTTCCGGCGGAAGAACCGGGGAAATCAAGGTCCAACCGGGCACTCACAACATGACGGGCGACGGTGCTACTTACTCAAAAGAAGAAAATGGCATCCCGGGTGCATCGGGATCAAATGCCGACGTCCACACGAATCCCGACAGTGTGGTGAGGACGAGAAACATGGAAGCACTGCGTATGGAATACGAGAAAACAGGCGGCTTAACTGCCATTCAGGACTTCGCGCATCTGAAGCATGATCTGGAAAAACTGCGGGCCGCGCATCAGGCACGTTTTCAGTCGACTCCTCAGCTTTCCCGCACCGTAGTGGTGGAAATGACAGATCCGGCAAGTGCCGGAGAAGCAGAGAGACTAACCACACTGAAACTCTCAGAGCGAGTGGCGGAAAGCATTGCCGCAGGCGTGGATAGGGCGGCCCAAACCTCTACGAATAACGAACCCAGCCCGGCTAAGAAGGATCTCGTGTTGTCCGGTGGCGATGGGAGCTGGACGGGAGATCTGGTGATCGAAAAAGGATTTCCTAACACAGGAATGCTGAATTTGCCAGATGGCACGCAGATCAAGCACCTGGATTTCCCGCTGGATGCTGTCGATAACATTCGCGGATTGATGAAGTTAGGCGAAGGGTGGTTCTACGATCAATTCAGCGATGTGCTCTGGCAGCCAACCGGCCAGGGCAGGCAATACGTGGGCGGCAAAGCGCCTGCAGGCTTTGATGCAGAGACCTTCCAACCGCCATCCCAGAGCGTGACCCAGCCATCCCCAACCCATCCGCAGCCGCAGCCGGAGACCCAAATTGCGGCTGAGCCCCCTGCTCCGCCAGTGCGAGGTTACCCGATCTTCGATGAAACGACTGGCGCAGGTTCCATCATTTTGCAAAACCTGCCGGAGCCTCCCCCAGATCAGACGTATCAGCTCTGGGTCACGGATGCTTCCTCCACGGCACCCATCAGCATCGGCATGATTCCACAGCTCGAGCAGGGCAATGGCCGTGTCTGGTATGATCTGGGCGGGCCGGGCGTGGCACCCTCTGGTTATCTGCTCACGCTAGAACCCACCGGCGGCTCCCGGCAGCCCGGCAATCACATCGTTCTCAAGGGGCCCTAACAAACTATCCGACACCTGATGGACACATTCATCCGCGCAGTGCGACTCATCCATCACCGCTACGGCTAAAGTCATTTTTTCAATTCTAAGCCAAAATCAAAACTTATGAAAAGCTTTCGATGCAAAACCACGTTGCTCCTCAGGAGCCAACTCCTGCGCAATTTCATCTTCGCCATTCTTCTAATGCTCGGCGCCGCATCCGCTCCAGCACAGATTCTGTGGACGCCTCCGAATGATGATTTTGCGAACCGCACGAACCTCGGTAACGGCGAAACCGCTACAGTCACGCAGACCATCTTCCGCGCCACCACAGAGTTTGCCGATCCGGTCCCCAACAGCGTCTGGTGGGAGTGGACCGCCCCGCGGGATGGCTGGTTCGAACTGGATGCGCATCATCCTGAGGACCCTTATGCGTTAGGAAGTAATCCGGAGTTTTACATCTTCGAAGGCACGATGTTAGAGTATTTAGCCCTGCCAGCCGCTGGTAGCTTATTCACGCAGTCGAATAATGCTGGCCGGAGATTGTTTAAAGCCGAAGCCGGCAAAAAGTATCAAATTGCCTTTTCTGTCGATTTCTTTCAATTCAAATTTGCGTTCACCATTCGGCCAACGGCGGTTGCCACGAATACGACGTTGGCTGCTGCGGAGCCGCTGGTGTCGGATGGCCCTGATAAATGGAGCGGACGTGGCTGGTACACGGGACCGTTGGCAGCTCCCACCCAGATTGGGACTAGCGCAATCCTCGCTCCGCTTTTCTGGCAATGGACGTGTCCCGGGAATGGGGTCTACAATTTTACATTGGATCAAGCCGATTACCCTGATATCGGATCTTGGCCGGACTACCGGCTTTTTAGAGGCAGTTCCCTGAGTGGAGACGGGTTAGGCTCGGAATTTGAGGCTGCAACTGGCGAGGTGTTCACTATTGTAGCCGGCCAATCCTACCGAACTTCCGGCGCTCCAGAGTACCGGGCCTTTTCCATTGGGAATGCAACCGCCCCTCCCACCAATTATGTCCCGCCCAATGTCTCCCGTTATCCCATTTCCGGAGCCTTGCCCCGCACGGCTGCTCCGCCAGCCAGCGCACCACAGAGTAATCAGTTGTTGTGGCGGTGGAGCAAGGTCGGCTATGGCTGGGTGGAGTTCGAAGGCGCGGGGCTGATCCCCAGCCTGGAGGGATTCGGTGGCTTGAGTGCCACCATCGCACCCACCGTCGTCGAATCGGGTGGTCGCTACTATTTTTGGACCACACCCGGCATCTATGATCTGGATGTATCCGGCTACCAGTGGCCTAACCCCAGTCCTTTTACCCTGCGGCCATCCAGCTTGCCTCCGCCTGCCAATGATGATTTTCTCAATGCCCATGTTTTGATCCCCAATGCAAATACACCAACGCCTGTCAGCTTTGTGGGTGCTACCCGCTCCCTGGGTGACCCTCCCACCCCGAACACAACAACGCCGCGCCCCACGCTATGGTTTAAGTTCAATCCTTCTCTCGCGACTTATTATGAACTCATCGTTACTCCCGACTATGACATCCAAACGAATGAGCCGATTACCTGTGAGGTCTTTAGTGGCATAGATTCTATCTACCTGTCGAGCCTGACCGTAGAGACGTTGCCCGGGGATGCCTTTCTTCCACAGCGCTGGCGCTTTGAGGGCAATGGCTGGTCCTCCAGGCCCACCTACATATGTCTAACAGGGGCCATG
>JAYVJI010000895.1:0-4273 GCA_043769435.1 Verrucomicrobiota bacterium | reverse complement strand
CGCCCCGGATCCCGCAGGCACTCCGGCCCTCACCGGCCTCAGCATCGAGCCCCCGGAGATTTTGCTAACAGAACCGGCAGCCACCGCAGCCCTCCGGGTCGTGGCGGCATTTTCGGACGGCAGCACTAGGGATGTCACCCGCTGGGCAGTCTATGATCCTTCCGGATTTCTCGTGGATGTTAGCCGGGAAGGCGTCATCACCGCCCGGCGGCCCGGCGAGACTTCCGTCGTCGTCCGCTTCCAGCATCTGCAGCGGCCGGTGCGCTTCACCCAGCTGCGGAATCGCCCGGACTTCCAATGGCCGGATGTGCCGGAGCATAATTTCATCGACACTCACATCAATGAAAAACTGAGGCACATGCGCATCGAGCCCTCTCCACTCTGTGATGATACCGTGTTCCTGAGGCGGGTTTATTTTGATCTCACAGGCCTGCCTCCATCGCCGGAGCAGGCGGAGGAATTCCTGGCCGTCCCTGCTCCGGCACGGCGTACGGCCTTGGTGGATAAGCTCCTCGCCAGCGCGGAATACGCCGAGTGGTGGGCGCTGAAATGGGCAGACCTCCTCCGCGTGGAGGAACGCATCTTGGACACCACCGGCACCCTGGCTTTCTACCGCTGGCTGCGGGACAGCCTCGCGACGGATATGCCCATGGACCGATTCGCCAGCGCCATCCTTGCCGCCCGCGGCAGCAGCTATCAGTCCCCGCCTGCCAACTACTACCGGGCTCTGCGAGAGCCCACCCAGCGAGCAGAGGCCACCGCGCAGATATTCCTCGGCACTAGGCTGGCCTGCGCCAAGTGTCATAACCACCCCTTTGAGCGCTGGACTCAGAACGACTATTACGGCTTCGCGGCAGTCTTCGACGGCATCGGGTATGACATCCTCCGGAACACCCGCTTCGACGATAGTGACGTGCTGGAGTTCAACGGTGAACAGATCATCACAGCCAACGCCACGCGAAAACTGAAGGACCCGCGCAACGACAAACTGCCAGCCCCTAAACTGCTCGACGCAGCCCCCATGAAGCAGGACGCAGATCCCCTAGCGGCCCTCGCGCAGTGGCTCACCTCACCGCACCATCCGCTCTTTGCCAAAGTCATGGTGAACCGCGCGTGGGCGCAGCTCATGGGCCGCGGCATCGTGGATCCCGTCGATGATTTTCGCCTGACAAACCCGGCCAGCCACCCTGCCCTGCTCGACGCCCTCAGCTCGCAGTTCATCAGCGACGGCATGAAACTCAAGCCCCTCCTGCGCCGCATCGCCCTTTCCCACACCTATCAACTCAGCAGCGAACCGGTGGAAGGAAACCGCGATGACCTCATCAACTACAGCCATCCCGCCGTCAGACGCCTGCCTGCGGAGGCGCTGCTGGATGCCATCTACCGCGGCCTGAGCCTCCAGCTCAAGCTCAAGCGCTACCCGGAAGTCCACCGGGCCGGCGGAATACCTGGCGCCCGCTTCATCACCAAAGTGCGCGGCAAGCCCGAACCCGCCGAGGTTTTCCTGAAGGAATTCGGCAAGCCTCCGCGCACTACCGCCTGCGAATGCGAACGCACCACCGACAGCTCTCTGGGCCAGGTTTTCACTCTCTTCAGCAGCCCCGGCATTGCCAGCATGATCAGCAACCCTGACAACCGAATCGGCAAAATGATGGCGCAAAACCGCCCCGGCCCGGACTGCATCCGCGAGCTTTACCGGAACTTCCTCAGCCGCGACCCGGCACCCCAGGAAGCAGAACTCCTGACAACAATGCATGATGCGGCCCCGGACAAACGCGCCTTCCTAGAGGACCTCGCATGGAGCCTCATCAACTCCAAGGAATTCCTCCTCAGGCGCTAACTAACTAACTAACTAACGCGCTAACCAACCGGCCTGACTGAAACCGTTCAGAAAATGCCGCCATCAATCTTCAAGACGGCGCCCGTGGTATAGCCCGCAGCGGGACTGGCCAGGTAGAGGACAGCAGCGGCGATTTCCTCCGGCGTGCCAAGACGACGGGCCGGGACTCGCTGCTCCATGGCGGCGAGGGCTGTGGGGTCCGTGCTGAGCGCCGGGGTTTTGATATACCCGGGGCAAATGGCATTCACGGTGATCCCCGCGCGGGCCACTTCCTTGGCTAGGGATTGCGTCAGGGCTACCACGCCGGCTTTGGCGGCCGCGTAGTTGGTTTGCCCGGCCGGAGCGAGGATCGCGCTGAGGCTGGCGATATTGACAATGCGCCCACTGCGCTGGCTCATCATGGTCTTAACGACGGCACGGCAGCCGAAGAATACTGATGTTAGGTTTCCGGTGATCACTTCAAGCCATGCCTCATCGCTCATGGTTGCCAGCAAGCCGTCCCGGTGAGCGCCGGCGTTGTTCACGAGAACGTCAAGGCGGCCCGTCGCTGTGCAAATTTCAGTCACCGCCGCCAGCCACGCGGCAGGAGCGGTGACATCCAGATGAATGAGGCGGCAGCGTCCGGGAAATTCAGACGCCAGACGCTCTGCATGCTCACGCCCGTGACGCACTGCCGCGTAGACCACCGCATCTGGCTCACTGACCAAAAAGGCACGCACACAGGCGCAACCGATCCCGCCATTGGCTCCGGTAGTTAGGATAGTACTGGGCACAGTCATGCAGACACTGAAGGCCATTCTCAACTCCCGGTGTTCACAGGCTTGCAGAGGCTGCCGGCGACAGCGCCAGCTAGAGCATTTTGACAGCGGCGGCGGGAAATTCCCCACGCGCCATGGCATCATGCTGGGCGTCGGTGCAGGCGGAGTTGATAGGGGCGTCCGCAGCTTTAGCGGTGTCTCCCACGAGGTTGTTTTGCAAGAGGTAGCGCTCCACTTCCTCACCGCTGATGTCCGGCAGCATCACGCCATTGACCACAACACACGGGCTCAGCGGCTGACCGCTTTTTTGCTCCATCTCCCAACGAAAGGCCTGGTTTTTGATGATGTCTTTTTCCTCGTAGGCGATGTCATACTTGCGCATGATCGCGCGGATGCCTTCGCTCCAGCCGCAGAATGTCTTGAGGTAGGCGGTGATTTGCAGTTGTTCCTGGCTCATGGTATTGGTGTTGGTTGGTTGGTAAACAGTGAGGCTATGATTTGGCCGGCGCCTTGCCGTGGACCCGCTTATGGAGTTCCGTCTTCAGGGCATCCAGACCGCTACCGTCATGAGCGGAGACTGGCATGATTTTTATCTTTGGATAACGGCTTTTTATGGCAGCGAGGTGCTCTCCTGCCTCGGGGAGGTCGGTTTTGTTAGCGAGAATGATCCACGGGCGTTTTGACAGCATGGGGTCATACAACGATATCTCCTTGCGGAGGGTGTCCAGATCTTCACAGGGATTCCGTCCCTCGCTGCCGGCGGTGTCGACTACGAACAAGAGCACGCGGCAGCGAAGAATATGGCGCAGAAATTCATGGCCCAGGCCGATGTTATCATGGGCACCCTCGATCAGGCCGGGAATATCGGCCAAGATGACCCGCCGGAACTCCGGGAACTGAATGACGCCGACCATGGGGTGGAGGGTGGTAAAGGGATAGGCCGCCACCTTGGGTTTCGCCGCGCTGAGCACGCTCAGCAGCGAGCTTTTTCCTGCATTGGGGAAGCCCACAAAACCGGCATCTGCGATCTGACGCAGTTCCAGATAAAAGTAGCCAGCCTCCCCTTCCTCGCCGGGGGTGTTTTCGTAGGGGGTGCGGTGCGTGGAGGTCTTGAAAGAGTCATTTCCCTTGCCGCCCTTGCCGCCGCGACAAAGCACAAACTCCTCGCCCTCGGTGGTGAGATCTGCCACGAGTTCCAGCTCGGTTCCGTCATCGATCCGGCGCTTCAGGCTGCGTTTCACACTGCTCGCCTGGTCCTCCGCTGAGGTCTCGTAGTCATCACTCCCATCCTCCACCATGTATCCTCCGGTCGACTCCGGCGGGGCTTCGCCTGGAGCCAACGGGTCAGCGGTTTTATCCCGGTAAATGAGAGTGCCGGCGGGGACGGGCACGATGATGTCTTCCCCGGAACGCCCGGCTTTCAACCGTCCGCCGCCCCGGTTACCGTGCTGAGCTTTCACGTTAGGGTTGAAGAAGAAGGTCTTCAGATTATCCGTGTGATGGTCCACACGGAGGATGATACTCCCGCCGCGTCCGCCGTCGCCGCCATCCGGCCCGCCCCTGGGGATGAATTTTTCCCGCCTGAAGCTGACTGCGCCATCGCCTCCGTTTCCGGCGCGGGCGTTGATTCTGATATGGTCTACGAACATGAAATGGGAATGTGAGGTCAGGCCTG
>JAYVJI010000894.1:0-1623 GCA_043769435.1 Verrucomicrobiota bacterium | reverse complement strand
CGGGCCCCGACGGCATCCCGGTTCACCCTGACGCCGTCGCCGTGCAGATCAAGGCAGAGCCAGTGTGCAGCCCCTTCCTTGAACGCTTTGCGGTTATTGCGGCGTATCTCTGCGGGGGCAAACTGATGTGTTATGATCAAGTCCAGATCCCCGTCATTATCAAAATCCGCCATAGCCACGGCCCGGCTGTTAGTGCTCTCCGACAGGCCAGTGGTCTCCGCTACATCCTTGAACTGGGCCATCGGCTTTCCATTCCCGTTAGACAGAAAAACCCCATTCTTCTGATGCCCCCAAATGTCGTAGCCGCGGAGGTCCGCCCACCGGTCAGCATAGCTATGGATCTCAGGCCCGCTGCGCATGACCAGCCCCGCCCGGTACCAGTAGTCCTGCCTCGTGGGAAACTTATGGTCCATGGTGTCATCCACCATCCCATTGACCTGCACTAGGTCCAGCCAGCCATCAAGATTCAAATCCCCCATGGCGGCTCCCCAGCCAAAACGCGATTCATTGATCAGCCGGCGGGCGCTCGCTTCATCCCGGAACTGAATACCGTGCGGCGCATCGGGGGCCGGAGATACCCGCCACACTAGGCTGCCTTCCGCCTGGAGTGGCGCATGGACATTGGCCACATGGATGTCCGCCCAGCCCCGGTTATCCAAATCCCCGATCGAGACATTCATGCCTTTATAAGTGTCACGACCGATGCTTCCGGAAAAGCGTCCACTCACGCGCGAGAACCGCCGCCCGCCAAGGTTCATGTAGAGGTCGTCAGGTCCGTAATCACTGGCGCAATACAGGTCAGGCAAGCCATCTTGGTTCAAATCAGCGGAAGCCACCGCCATGGTCCAGTGCGTCTCCGGCATCCCCGCCGCAGCCACATCCTCACGGACAAACCGCCCCGCGTCATTCCGCATCAATACATTCTTTCCACCATTGCGGGCATTGAACCAGGTGGCGTGCATGAAGTGAAACATCCTCCGGTCGCCCTCATACTGTTCCTTTGGTAGAGAGAAAATATTGAACTTCTCAGGTGGATCATAGTCTGGCAAAATGGGGGCCATGGCATTGCCGATGAAGAGATCCAGATCGCCATCGAGATCAAAATCAGCCATGGTCGCCGCCACACTGACGGTGTATTCATCCAGGCCAGCCTCCACCGTCACATCTTTGAAAACCGGCAGCCCCGCAGCGTCCGGCATATTCCTGAGCAGGCGGACCTTTCCCCATCCGCTCGTCAAAAACAAGGAGGTGCGGCCGGAGTTGTCGTAGTCCACAAACAAGGCACCGGAGATGATGCCGTGCTGTTCCGGATGCCGGGAAATCTCATCCAGCGCAGGCACGGGCACCCTAGCAAATTGCAGATTGCCGAGGTTCCGGTAAAGCGCATTCCGGGCACCGGCCTCCTTCAGCGGATATGTTAGAAAAATATCCGGCAGGCCATCCCGGTCATAGTCCCCGACTGCCACCGCATCGCCCACCGAGAGCACCCACTTTGCTATGTGCTGAACACGGGGATCGATGCGGGTCAGCAGGTCGCCACCCTCAGCATTCAGGCCCGGCACCCTATCAAGTGTAAAATCCGCAATGGGCATCGGCAGCGCTGGATGTATCACCCGTCCGTAG
>JAYVJI010000893.1:0-6429 GCA_043769435.1 Verrucomicrobiota bacterium | reverse complement strand
ACGATCTGACCGATGCTGCTAACCCCGCAGAGCAGAAGTCTGGATATGTAACGAGGGCAGAGGCCGACATCACACGCACCAGCGATGCGGCCTTCCGTCCTATCGCTCTGGCCATGGGACCTGATGGCGGACTCTATGTCGCGGACTGGACAAATCCTATCATCAATCATGGCGAGGTGGACTTTCGTGATCCGCGCCGCGACAAGCAACGCGGCCGCATCTGGCGCATCGCTCCCAAGGACAGCAAGCCGCTGGCATGGGAGCCACTGGCTGGACAGCCGGTGGAAAAATTGCTGAGCCGTTTGCTTTCGGCGAACCGCTGGGAATTCGAGCAGGCCCGCCGTGAATTGGCTAAGACACCAGTGATGGAACTACAGACGGCATTGAAGTCATGGGTGAAAGATGACGTCACCCGCCGTCATGCCGCCTTTCTACTGAGCGGGCGCACCAGCGATACCGCGCATCTTATCGCGATGCTGAATCCTAGCGCGACTGACCAAGCCAGTGTGCAACTCGCACTGCGTGAACTGGGCAAGGCCCACGGTGCCAGCGGGGCCACGGATGTCAGCGCCATCGCGCCATGGATTGAGGAAGGGCGCAATCCGCGCACCCGCTTGGAAGCCTTCAGGGCACTGGCGCGCATCCGCACCTTCGAGAGCGCTGACCTAGTCTTGAAACATCTGCCGAAGAACCCGGCGGACGATTTCCTCGACTTCGCCGCATGGACGTCGGTGAATGAACTGGCGCGGCCATGGCTGGAGGAAATAGCAGCGCATCCTGACAGGATAGCTGGTCGCGAAGCGCAGCTGAACGCACTCACAGGCATCGCCGCACCGATGGTCACCGCTCCCTACATCCAGCGCCTCTTTGCTGGACGCACCATAGATGCAGACGGCACCGGCCCTTGGATTGAACTGATAGGAAAATCCGGCGGCACCGCGGAATTGACCTCGCTCTACACGCCTTTCATCAAAGACGGTGCGCTGAATCCGGCTGCCCGGCTCCGTGCCGCCAGAGCGCTGACTGAGGCTGCGAGCGTTCGTAACCTTCGCCCGGGCGGAGATCTCAGCGGCATCGCTCCGCTGCTGGGGGCTTCTGATAAGGAACTGCTGTCCGCTGCTATCCGCCTAGCTGGAGAATGGGGTCAGACGGCACTCGTGCCGCAAATCGCTGTATTTGCCGGTGATGAGAAGGATGCGGCGCTGCGCGGAGATGCGCTGAGTGCGCTGAAGAAAATCGGCCAGCAACCATCGGTAGATGCTCTGCGTAAGCTCACGGCAGTGGACAGGCCGGCCACCATCCGTCGTGACGCGCTGCTTCCTTTCGCAGTCCACGCCCCGCAGGAGGCAATGAAAATACTTTCTTCCGTGCTGGTGCAGCTAACGGATAGTAAGTCGGCGATGGATCTGTGGCGCGAGCTTTTTCAGAACAAGGCATTCGCGGATTTATTCGTCAAAAACATACCGCAGGACCTGCCTGCAGATGCCTACGGATCCGCACTGGAAGTAGCCAAAACCATGGGTGGGCGCGGCAAAGATCTGGTGGCAGCATTATCCCCCATGACGGGCGCATCCTCAGCGGCGCGTGATTTTACTGCGGAGATCGCTGGTTTGGTGGCAGCAGTGAACAAGGGTTCAAATCCTGCGAATGGCGAACTCATTTATCGCCGGACCGGTTGCGTGCTGTGCCATGCCATTGGCGGAGTTGGTGGTAATTTCGGCCCTGATTTCTCCAGCATCGGGGCCAGTGCGCCGCTGGATTACATCATCGAAAGCACTATCAATCCTGCCGCGAAGGTCAAGGAGGGCTATCATGGGTTCTCATTCTCCTTGAAAGATGGCAACGTGATGACCGGCATCCCTGTGCGCGAAACTGCCGATGAAGTGATCATCCGTCCCGCACCGGGAGCTGAGTTGCCTGTGCCTAAAGCCGGCATCGTGAAGCGCGAAAACATCGGCAGCCTCATGCCCATGGGATTTGCCGACGCTCTGGACGCAGAATCGAAGCGGGACCTCTACGCCTTCCTTGGTCAGATCGGACGTCCCGGCCCCTTTGATGCCAGCAAAGCAAACGTCGCCCGCATCTGGAAGTTCACCGCCACCGCGCCCGATGCCCCGGTCGCCACGGAGGAGTCAACGCTGGCTCCCACTCTGATCAATGGCCAACTCCCCAAAGAAGGGATGCCGGAGGGGGGGTATGCCACGGCCCGGTTCACCGCCTCCACAGCGACCAGGCAACCAATCATCCTAACTGGAGCCAAAGCCGCATGGCTGGACAACAAACCCATCTCCCTGACGAATGGGCGCTACGAACCCTCCGTTTCCGCAGGCCCCCACACCCTCTGCATCAGCGTGGACCGGAGTGCGCCATACATCAAGGCGCAGTGCGATGACGTGACCTTCCTTGATTTTAAGTGAGTCGGGGGTTTTCTGTTCCGGGTTCCCGCGCCATCAAGCCTAACTAACTAACTAACTAACCAGGGATCCCTCACGTAATCTCAGGACAAGTCCGGACGCCGGGCTGTGGCTGGAGGATCAGCGGACTGCGGGCTTGGGCTTGACGGCAGGTGCGGCTGGTTTTGGCTTCACTGGCGTGGGTTTTGGTTTTGCCGGTGGTGGGTTTGGCTTGCTACCAGCAGGAGGTGTACTGGCAGGCTTGGGTTCTGCGCTGCTGCTGGCTGGAGCAGCGGGGAGATTTCCTCCGTTTTGGACAACGTAGGCCTCTGCGTTTTTGATTTGTTCTGGACTGAGTCTCTTTTTAAGCTTGTCCAGCCGCTCCGTGGCTGCGTCCTTCAGGCCGGCCTGCTGCGCGGTTAGGTAGAGTTGGTAGGCCATCCGGTAGTCCGCCTGAACCCCGCGCCCTTCCTCGAGCATTCCGCCAAGTCCGAGCATGGCACCTGGAAATCCTGCCTGGGCGGCCTCTTTGTATAGCGCCATAGCCTGCTGGTAGTTAACAAATCCAGCGGCCCCGCTTTCGATGATAGCCGCATACATGGTCTTGGCCTCCTGGCTATTGTTTTGTGCGGCACGCTCGAACCAAGCAAGGCTGGCCTGGATGTCGCGGGCGACTCCTTTGCCATCACGGTAGCGGGTAGCCAGCGCGATTTGTGAGGGGACAAAGGCATTCATGGCTGCCTTGTAGTGCAGGTCGAAGGCTTTGGCAGCGCTCTTTTCGAGGCCTCCTTTGCCTTCATCGTGGAACACCGCGAGGTTGTAGATACATACGCCGACGTTCTTGTCTGCACCTTTTTTATACCACTCGGCAGCCTTTTTTTCATCCTTATCCGTTCCCAGTCCATTCTCGTGGAAAAATGCCACCTTGTTCAGGGCGTCAGCGTTGCCTGCATCGGCGGCTTCTAGGTAAAGAGCATAGGCCTTCTTCAGATCCTTGGCCAGCCCGGTGCCGGTCTCATAAACTGTTGCCAGCGCCAGCTTAGCGCTGTCGGCCCCGAGTTTGATAGCCTGCTCGAAGAGTTCCCTACCCTTCTCCGGCTCTGCTTTGACTCCCTGTCCTGCTATCAGTTTAGTTCCCAGGCGGATCATGGCCTGCACATTTCCCTTATCCACTGCTTTCTGAAAAAGTGAAACGGCACGGGCCTGAACTTCCGGGTCCTTGCTGCTTTGCTCGATCATTACACCCAGGGTCGTGAGCGCCTCTTCATCACCGGCATCCGCTGCCCGTTCAAACCAGACGCGAGCTTGATCAGGATCCTTTGCGATGCCTGCTGCGGGCACGCCTTCCGTGAACAATTGTCCCATGCTGATCTGGGCTGGGGCATAACCGGCGGAAGCCACATCCTCCACCAGGCTCACGGCCTTTTTGGGATCATCGCCTGCGGCCAGTTGGAGCAGACCGAGGTTGTTTTTTGCGGCCTGAACGCCTTTATCTGCTGCTTTTTGATAGGACGCTTTGGCCTTCTCTATCGACCTCTCAGTGCCAGCACCGTTTTGGTAGAAAAAACCCAGAGCGAACTGAGCCTCCATACTGCCATCCGCAGCGGCGCTCTCGAAGGCCTTAAATATCGACTCCAGTTCCGCGGGATCCTTCGCCGACTTCAGCTTATCAGCAGCGGCTTTGGCCGCCCCCTCCTTCGCTACCTCTACCGGGGTTATGAAACGGGCATGCGCCAAGCCTGCGCACAGGAATGGCAGTGCGAGGATGAACCGATAGGAAAGCAGGGAAGGGAAATGCATAATTTTATCACTATTTGAAATTTTTGCTGGAAGTCAATTGTGCATCCATGCCTCGGAAAACCGGAAATGCAGCCAATGAAAAGCACTCAGGTACCCGGGACCGGTCTGGGATTTTGGGCAAGGTAGTCGTCCAGCGCGGTCAATCCCGCTTCCACTTCAGTGGCCACGGTGGACCGCATCAGGAGCCCGTGATAGCGGCGTCCGTAGTTCCGGCCAAACTCACTGCGCAGCCCCCATGTCACCTCGGTCCCGCCGGGGACTGGCTTTAGGTTCATGTAAAGATCCACCTCTCCCTGCTCCGCCAGATCCGCTTTGATGCGCACAGCGCTGACCGGCATGGAGGAGGTCACCTTCAGCCGGCCTTCATGCCCGTTCCCCTGCCATGCTAGCTGTGCCCCGTTGCCTGATGGATTACCGGTGGCTTTCTTATCCAGAAAAGGATTACGCTGAAACCATGGTGCCCATTTTTCCCAAAGCGCAGGCTCCGACAGCAACGCGTAGATTTTGTCAGGAGACGCGGCGATAACCCGGGTGCGCTGCACGTCCAGGGTCTCAGGCAGCAGGGCGCCACCCACCACGAAGGCCACCATGAATATCCCCGCAGCCCAGAAAAGGAGGCGGTAATAGCGCGGTGGCTGATCAGGTGGTAGTGGGCGTTGCAGTGCTTCATCCAGTTCGGGCCAGCTCATGGGATGCCTGTGACAGCTGCTGCGGGGAAATGCAAGGCCATGGAAGGACTGCGGCCCTCCCTGTTTGAGAGGTGATGGCAGTGAAGGTAATGTGCCATAGGTTTCCCTCCCATTTCCACTTTCGCATAATTTCTGATGTCATTCGCATCATGGCAGTGCGTCATGTCATGACAGCCAGAATGCAGGATCCGGAGCCATCATAGTCCTCCAACCATACGCGCCATCAAACACCGGCCCGGTTTACAGTTAGGTTATTTTAGCTGGGGGAAAACCTTGGACCACAGCTCTTCAGCACAGATCAAAATCCCCCCATTACGGCATCACGTCGGCTGAATCGGCTAGCTGAAAACCTTCATACACGGGCTGCCTTCATTGAGTGTGGGGCGCTCGGGACGGCCCTTGTATTTGTATATGAGATCCATGTTTCCTAGGCCCATGGCTGCGAGGATGGTGGCATGCAGATCATGCACGTGCAGCCGGTCCTCGATGGCGTGGAGCCCGAGTTCATCGGTCGCGCCGATGGTCTGTCCTCCCTTTACGCCGCCGCCTGCCATCCACATGGTGAAGCCCCATGGATTATGATCCCGGCCATCGCCCTTTTCGCTCTGAGGCGTGCGGCCAAATTCCCCGCCCCATACGACGAGCGTGCTGTCCAGCAGGCCCCGGGATTTCAAATCCTTGAGCAATCCGGCGATGGGCCGATCCACGGCGCGGCAGAGGCTGCCGTGGTTTTCCTCCATCTTCGCATGGGAGTCCCACTTGCTGCCCGCTCCGCTGTAGAGCTGGATAAAGCGCACCCCGCGCTCGACCATGCGTCTACTGAGCAGGCACATGCGGCCAAAGGTTTCCGTTTCCTTGTGGTCCATGCCGTAAAGTGTTTTCACGGCATCTGATTCTTGGCCGAGATCCACTGCTTCCGGGGCGGCGGACTGCATGCGCCAGGCCAGTTCGTAACTGGCGATGCGCGCTTCGAGTTCGGAGTTTTCCGGATGCTCCTCCGCTGTGCGCCGGTTGAGCTTGTCGAGGAAAGCCAGCTTAGCCTTTTGGCGGCTGTCACTCACGCCGGCTGGCGGCAGGAGATTGGGGATCGGCTCGCCACCGGGGCTGATGCGCACTCCCTGCCATGAGGCGGGCATGAATCCCGCGCTCCAGTTTCTGGGTCCGTTGATCACCGGAGAAGCATTGTCCTGCATGACGACGTATGCCGGCAGGTCCGCGTTCTCAGTTCCCAGCCCATAGGTCACCCATGATCCCAGGGAGGGCCGACCTGCCAGGGTGCTGCCGGTATTCATCTGGCACACGCCGCTGGAATGATTCACGCCATCAGCGTGGCAGGACCGTATCACGGCTAGGTCGTCAGCGTGTTCAGCAAGGTGCGGGAGCCAGTCGCTGACCCAGAGTCCGCTCTGCCCGTGCTGCTTCCACTGCCGCTGACACGCTAGGAGCGGGCTGTGAAATTCACCCATCGCGGTGATCACTTGTTTGAAGCTGTCCGGGATGCGCTGGCCCGCCATTTTATTGAGGAGTGGCTTCGGGTCAAAGAGGTC
>JAYVJI010000892.1:0-2561 GCA_043769435.1 Verrucomicrobiota bacterium | reverse complement strand
GGAAGCGCAGCCGAGTGGAAGGGAGACATCGCTGAGATTTTGATATACGACTGCGCGCTGCCCGACAGCAGCCGTCGTCACAGTGAGGACTACTTACGTCGGAAGTATTTCGGATCCAGTGGCCCCACGGTTACCATCCGGTAGGAAGGCGCTCACTTTGCGGCAGGCGGCGCAGCCTCCACTACCATCCCCGCGTGCCATGGGGATCCGGCGCTGCCATCCCCCACGATGATGGCGCTGCGCCCGTCACCCACCGGTGCCAGGCCCTCGGGTTCGAGACCTGCGCAGGCTCCGGCGGAAGGGGTTGTGATTTGCTGCGGAGGCTGTGCTGGATCACCAGTCCAGAGGTAGAGAGTAAAGGACTCCGTGCCCTCCCCGGCGACTCCAGCGGCGATCCAGTAGCGGTCGAGACTGGCATCCCACTCCATGCTGCGGATGCCGCGCCCACCTAGGTCAAGCAGGACGGGCTCTCCCAGCTGAGCCGGTTGTGGAGCGGGTGAATGCAAGTCCAGCGCTGCGGCTGCATTGAGGACGGGAATCAGAACGGCCTTCCTTTCGACTAGTGGGCTGCGCAGTCCGAGCATCAGGCCGGTACCGGATTTTGTGATCGTAAGACCTTCTATGTTCAATCCTGCGGCACCGGTTAGCTGGATGTCCGGAGCGTCCGGAGCGGCGGCTTTGGCCCTGATGCTTTCTCTAAGAATCGGGCCCCAGGGAGTCCTCTCATTCGCCAGCGCGAGGACTCGGATCTGGTCCGCGAGGCTCCGGTTTACCTTCACTGCGGCGGCTGGCGTGAAGGACTTGCCATCGACCTGCAAAGCCATCAGCACTTGGCGGGCGGGCATCACTTTCCCCTTTCCTTTGGAGCGCGAATGCGAGCCGATGATCACATGCCAGATAGAGGGCTTGCCATCGGGACCGGGATTCGTCCGGATCACTGTCATGCCCTCCATGTCCTCCACTGGGTAAATGGGCGATGCGGCGGAGCGTAGGGTGGAGCGTGTCGCGCTGCTTGAGAGTTCCCCGGTCCGGAAAAGGGCGAGGGATGGAATCTCGTTATCCCCGACCAGAAGTCCCCCGGCAGTCAATTGGCAAGCTGATGCTTCCGGGTAGCCGGTGTTATAGAACGGCACTCCCACAGGTGGCAGGGCGGGCGACTCAACGGACTGTGCCGCTGCTGGCAGGCTATTTGTTAGCAGAAAAAACCAGGTCTTCATCCGCAGAAGAGGATGCAGGATGGCGCTGTCGGCAACACCGTCCTTGCAGGATGAATTAGTCCGGCAGAATGCGTAGCAGCCGCCGCCGCAGGAGATCCAGGGCAAGGGTCGCAGCTATGTGTTTGAAGCTTGCGCGTTCAAAGGGCAAATAATGTTGCTCGACCACGGGATGCGGGTGTTGCAGACCGGCCAGGCTGATGAAGACTGTCCCGACTGGCTTTTCCGGCGATCCGCCACCCGGGCCGGCGATGCCGGTGACACTGAGCGCGTAGTCCGCTCTGGAGGCGGCGAGGCAACCGGATGCCATAGCGCCCGCACATTCCCTGCTGACAGCTCCATGGCTGGCGATGAGGGCCGGATCGACCCCTAGGAGTTCGCATTTCGCCTCGTTGGCATAGGTGACAAATGCTCTGCCAAAAATGGCGGATGCCCCGGGCACGCTGGTGATGAGGTGGGAGAGATAGCCCCCCGTGCAGGATTCAGCAGCGGAAATACTGCGGCCCATTTTCATCAGCGTGCGCACCACCGTCTGTTCCATGTTAGAGTCATCACTGCTGTAAAATGCCCCGGGAAAAGCAGCGGCGATGACGCTCTCCGCCTGGGCCATTTGCTCACGGTTCCCCAGCACCCGGACCACCACCTCCCCTGCCTTCGCGCAGTATCCCAGTTCCGGTATCCCAAGCGCGAGCAGCGTAGACTCCACGGTAGTGCTCACTTGAGTTTCCCCCAGATTACACAGCCTGAAGTTCTTCATCTGCCGGGGCTCTGACTGGCCCGCCGTGATGATCTGAAGGAGCGGCACTACGGCGCTGGTAAACATGGGCTTCAACTCCCTGGGTGGTCCTGGCAGAAGAAAGAGATGCGGGCTGAGAGCCCCACCGCAGGTTTCCACGGGAAGCGGTGGAAAATACAAGCCTGGTGCAGTCCCATGTTCATTGGGAAGCACTGTGGCTTTTTCCGGGACCATCGCCTGTCGGCGGGTATGGGCATTCATTTCCCGGTTCCTTTTTGAAAAGCGCAGTGCGATGGCGGCGAGGACACCGCCGTTTTCATGCAGTGGCAGTCCCAGCAGATCAGCGGTCAACTCACGGGTGATGTCATCGCTGGTCGGGCCCAGGCCACCGGTCACTATCACAATATCCGCGCGGCCCACTGATTCAGTTATCGCCTCCCGGATGATGTCACCGTCAGGAATGGCCAGCTGACGCCCTATCCTCAGGCCGAGAGGCAGGAGCTGTCCTCCAAGCCACGAAAGATGAGTGTTCAGAGTATCCCCCAGCAAAAGCTCGGTTCCGGTATTGATGACTTCCAGCCGCATTGACATGGCCGTATTTAAAGCCGACA
>JAYVJI010000891.1:0-3359 GCA_043769435.1 Verrucomicrobiota bacterium | reverse complement strand
TGCGGCGCGAGTTTTCCTACAGCCTGCGGGCCACTGGGCTGACCAAGCTCAATGAAGACGTCGTGGTGCCCCGCAGCCAGCTGGTCGCCCTCGTCGAATTCGCTGGCCAGCTCCAGCAGCAAAGCGGCTTTCCTGTCGCCTGCTTTGGCCATGCCGGGGATGGGAATATCCACGTTAACATCATGGTCCCTAACATGGATGATCCAGACATCCGCGCACGCTCCGAAACCGCCCTCGACCAGCTCTTTCGCAAGGTCCTCGAACTCGGCGGCGTCATCAGCGGCGAACACGGGATCGGCATCGCCAAGAAAAAATGGTTTCCCATGGCTGTCACGCCAGCCGGAGAAGCCGTCCATCGTGTCATCAAACAAGCCCTCGATCCGACCGGACGTCTGAATCCTGGGAAATTCCTCGACTAGGGAGCAGGGGGAGCAGGAGCAGGTCTTGGGAAAAAGGTGTTAGTTGCCCCATTGGGCCTATGCATACCAGCCGGTCCGCATTGCCCGTGAAGGGCCGCATTGATTGCTAGCAAGGGGGTTTTGAGAAAGTGCGCTATTTGATTTCCTCCGCAAACCCGGATATAAACAAGAAGTGAATTCTTTAAGATTTTTCTTGGCAATCTCAGGGGAGAGTGTATAAAAGCTATGTCAGCTTGAGGGTATCTACAGGGGACCGCCCACAGGCTGACGGGCGCGCTGCGGTTTCCGCAGCGCGCTTCTTTTTTGCTGGCGAATTACGCATTAAACCTAAAAGACCTAAAAGGGAAAGTGGATTGGGCCAAAAACCAGCACCCATCCTTCCCCCGCCGCCACTATGCGGGATCAGGGCACAGCGCGCCGCAGCCGCTGCTTCACCACCGTAAGCCAGTCCGCGCTGCCTTGCGATTTCACCTACTCTACCATCTTCGCATCTGCTCTGCAACGCGGGCTGATGGCAATTATGAGAATTTGTTGTAAAGCTGCGGCTCATTCCCTTTACTTTTGCGTTCCCCGCATGACCCTCGCAGTATGCAAAGGATGGTGAAAAATGAGAAGCTCATGTCTGGAAGGCTTGCGTGGAGCATGGTGCTGTTGAGCAGCGGGCTCGCGGCGTGGCTGGTTCCTGATCGCGCCCAGCTGGTGGATCGCTTGATAGCGGACGGTGACCATTCGGGCGCAGTAAAGCTGGCGCCGGAACTGCACGCGCCCGCATGGCCGGCTCCGGTTGTCATTCTGGCTCCGCTGGAACGCCTGAGAAAAGCACTGCATGAGAGCCCGGGGATAGATGCTGCAGAAGCGATCAGGAGTGCCAGAGATCCGGATGCCTGTGCCGGGATAATTCAGGAATGTCAGGGGCTTTCCGCTGCCCGGCGCGCGGGGCTTTTTGCTGCTGCTGGCCGCAGTGCCCTAGAGATGGGGCATCCGGAAACCGCGGCCCGCATTTTCAAGACCGCGCTCTTAGATGTTCCGAATGTTCATCTGCTGAGTGCGGCAGTGGCGGCCAGCCGGTTTTCCGATCAGCCCGCATCCGGCCTAGCACTACTGACTGCGTGGAGGAATGAGGGACGCCGCTTGCCTGTGGAATTGGAGGATGTGGAGATAAGTCTTTACCGTGAGATCAATGAACCGGAGGGCGCGCTGAATCTGTTGCTGCCGAGGCTGGCTGCGTTGAAGGGCGGAGCAGGAGAGGAGAAGCTGGCGCTGCTCACGCTGGAGGTGGCCGCGAATGCTGGAAAGGTGGACCTAGTATTGCCTTCCATAGCGGCCTGCCTGGAGCGGATGCCATGGGGGAAACTAAAATGGGAAGCCCTCCAGGGCGCCAACCCTGCTCCGGACGCAGCTTGGCGCAGATTTGCAGGACTGCTGGCTAGGCACGCGGAATGGGGAGGTGCGCCGGGGGCTGCCATGGACTGGTATTTGAAGCTAGCGGTCACCGGTGACATGCAGGCGCTGGGCCGGATCCGGATGCTGTATCCTGGACTGAACCGCGAGGGTGACTGGATGAACTTGCTGACGAGGATCGTGCCGGTGCGGGGCCAGCCTGGGCTGCTGCGGGAACTGGCTAGACTGCAGGCGGGAGCAGGTCAGTACGCCGGGGCAGGCCGGCACTACCGGATCTGGCTGGCTGCTCATCCCCAGGACGCCGCCGCGTGGAGCGAACTGGCGGCTATGCACGAAGAGGAAGGTGACTCAGACAAAGCCCTGGAGGCCCTGAGGAAGGCCCTAGCCATTTCCCCGGATGACCTGACACTGCGCAAGGACCTGGCTGAAATGCAGATCGCTGCTGGTGACAGCCGGGCAGCGTTTCTTTTTTACCATTCCCTGACGGAGGCTCAGCACGACGCAGCCAGTCTCGAAAACTACGCGCTCCTCGCCGAGTCCCTAGCCGACTATCCTGCCCATAACCGTGCGCAGTTGTGGAGGCTCCGCCGGCTCCATGATCCCCGTGCCATAGACTATCTCGAAGTCGCGCGCTCCTGCTCCGTCATCGGAGCGGAGGACGCTGCCATAACCGTTCTCACTGATGGACTGCGCCGGAATCCTGACAGCAGGGTAATACGTGTCGAACTCGCCCAGGCGCTGCGCGGGCAGGAGCGTTATCCAGAGGCGATCTCCCTGCTGGCACATGAGCCATTGAAGTCGGACCTGCGGGCTATGTCGCTGCTGATCGAATGTTGCTCCCTATCAGAAAAATACGCCTTGGCGCTGAGCTTTTTGGGTATGGGATTCGAGGAAAAGTTCGCCTTTGCCCCTGATGTCCGCCTCGATCTGGGGCACATTTATTACAACAACGGTCATCTGTCGGCAGCGGACCGGATGTACTCCAGCGTTCCGGACGAGCCCGGGATGTGGCCGTTGCTGGCTGATGCCAAATTCCGCCGGGGGGATTTTGCAGGTGCTGAGAAATGCCAGCGGCGGATCCTCGAAAGCGACCGCGCGGCTGGTTCGCAGGCATGGCTCTTCATGGGAGATATCCTCAAAGCGCTGGGCCGCAGCGTGGAAGCGGAAGCCGCCTACGGAAAGTCCATGTCGTTCATGGAAAACAAGGTTGGGACAGTCAGGACAGTGCGTTAGGAGCATCTCCGTAGCATCCTGACCCGGAGATTTTCGGCAAAAAATTCAGCTTGGCAGGAATGGCCGAACGGTTGTATATACGACCAAGTGACCAACGCCCACAGTGAGCGATGGCGCGAATTAATAACAATACTAACACAACAAAGGGATGGACTATTATCAGGACTCGACTAGCCAGGGTGACTCTCAAGGGGGCGACCGCGGCGGATTTAAAAGAGGCCCACGGCGCGGCTACGGCGGCGGTGGTGGGGGCGGCGGTTACGGTGGAGGCGGTGGAGGCGGCGGCTATGGTGGAGGCGGGGGCGG
>JAYVJI010000890.1:0-3566 GCA_043769435.1 Verrucomicrobiota bacterium | reverse complement strand
CCCGTCACTTCGTTTTCCCTCTCCAAGACGACTTCCTTGAAGTCGTCGCGTGGGAGATCGTAACGTCGCTCGCAACTCCCGATTCGCCGCCATCAACCCCGCGTGGCTGAGCTTGCAGGTCTGGTATCGGGGGAGCGTCTGGCGTGCTTCCCGGAATCTTGGGGCCCGCTACCAGACCTAGGCGCAGCAGCACCTTCGGCTCGTTTAGTGGCTGCCTCAAAGGAGTTGACGATATTGCCACAGAGGGCAAAATGCCATCATGATTAAGACACAAGTTCAATTGCCGGATGAACTCTACCGCACTGCCAAAGCCATTGCCGAACAGCGGGAGTGGTCTCTGGCGGAGGTGGTGCGCCGAGGAATCGAGTGTATGGCCTTGGCCTATCCCTTGAGGACTACAGCGAAGCCATGGACGCTGCCTATGCTGAAGGAGGCCCATTTTCGTGCTGATTTCGATCAGCTCGATTTTAAGGCACTGGCCGAAGCGGACGAACTTAGAGATATCACGGCATGATTAGTATCGACACCAATGTGTTGCTCTATTCGCTGAATCCCGCCTCCGCGTGGCATGGCAAGGCGGTAACGTTTCTGCAAGAGTCCCTGAGCAATCCTGCCATGCAGGTAGTGCTCACAGATTATGTTTTGGTGGAACTCTATCTCTGGCCGTGAGCATGATCACGGGCACGGGCTTTTTCTGACGCAATTCCTTGAGCACATCCCAGCCGTTCATGCCGGGCAGATTGATGTCGAGCAAAATGGCATCGTAGTCATTATCCTCGGATTTTTCCACCCCATCCCGTCCCTCCCCGGCGCAGTCCACGGCATAGCCTTCATCACGCAATGACAGCGCGAGCGCTGTGCGCAGGTCGGGTTCATCTTCGATAATCAGCAGGCGCATTTCGTATTGGTAGTTCTGTCTCCGCAGCATGGCCTAGGTTCGCAGGAATCCAAATTTTTATTACGACCATTTGCGAAATAAATCGGGATCGTGTTCACCACATCTGAAGATTGCCTATGCAATAGAATCAACATCCATGAATCCGTACCGCTCCATTTATTTCCTATCAATTTTCGCCGCCACGTCCTTGCAGGCAGGGAGTTTTATTGGCTTTGAAACCGTTGGGCCAAATGCCTCCACCGACGCGCTGGTTCTGGCGCAACAATTCCGCCCCGCGATGGGCATCCGCTTTAGCCTGGCAGATGGAGGAAGCGTATCGCTGGCTCAGAAAGGAGCTCCTTTCACCGCCTTTACCGCAGGGCAGGATGGCGCCTCCACCGCTTTGGGCGATGCACTCCTCGCCTCAGATCCGTGGGCTGCCAGTGTGGGCGATTTTTTTGTAAAACTTCACGGCAACACGGCGGCGGCGCTGGTAGTCGACTACGATTTTCCCACCGCCGCTGCCGCGGGGCTGCTCCTCGATATCGATGCTGACGAGACATGGGTGATCCGCGCCTACAGCGGCGACGGCACCACGCTGGTGGCCGAGACCATGCTCGCCGGAGCCACCGCTGGCACCGGAGATCAAATGGCCACGCCGTGGGCAATCACGCGGCCTGCTGCGGACATCGTGAGGCTTCGCATTCTCCAGACCGGGGGCAATCCCAATGCCGGCGCCGCGCTCGACCGGTTTCAACCCTACGGTCTTTTTGAATTCACAGATCGTGCCTTTCAGCTCATGCCCATGGGTGGCTCCACCCCTGCCGCTGTTCTCATGTTAGGGTGCATTCCTGGCCACTCTGTCAGACTAGAAAGCTCTGATTCCTTGGCTCCCGGCAGTTGGACCCTGGATCAATCGGTGATTCCGGGCGCTTCTTTTACGCTCCTCACCAGCCCCGGCACAGCCCCCCGGCGCTTCTTCCGCGCCGTCGGTCCGGATGCCGTGACGGAACGGGCCACGGCCATCTATGCGAAGGTCAGCGCCTTCGTGGATACCCTCACCGCTGCTCAGCAAACCACTACGATCTATGCCGCAAATAACGCCACCCAGCGTGCAAGGTGGTCCAATTTTCCTACCGGCATCTATCAGCGGAACGGCCTGAAGTATGGCAACATGACTGCCGCCCAGCAAAGCGCGATGTGGGCCATGCTCACGACCGTGCTCAGTCCTGAAGGGTATCAAAAAATCTTCGGCATCGTCGAGGGCGATGAGGTGCTGCGGGCTCAGGGAAGTGCGGGAAATCTCATTTTCGGACGTGCCGAATATTACGTTTCCTTCGTCGGCACACCATCGCCGACCGGAAAGTATTTGCTTCAATTTGGAGGGCATCACCTCGCTATCAATGTCACGATCAAAGGCGCAGTGGCCACCATCGCCCCTGCCCTGCCGGGTGCCCAGCCAGCGTCTTACACACTCAATGGCCGCAGCATCCGGCCGATCGGCGACGAATACGACCTGGCCTTCGCGCTACTCAATTCCATGACCTCGGCGCAACGCACCGCCACCGTGCTGGGCACCAGCATCATCGACCTCGTGCTCGGCCCAGGCAAGGACGGCGTGATGGTGCTCCCCGAGGGCATCAAGGCCTCTGACCTAACAGATGCCCAGCGCGCCATCCTGGTCGATCTGATCGG
Source organism: Verrucomicrobiota bacterium (assembly GCA_043769435.1). Classification (GTDB taxonomy): domain Bacteria; phylum Verrucomicrobiota; class Verrucomicrobiia; order Verrucomicrobiales; family V1-33; genus JAYVJI01. Next base: position 994 of record JAYVJI010000890.1, on the reverse strand, counting down.
CAAAAGCGTGAACATTATCCATGACGATGCCTCAGCCTCGAAGATAGCTGGCATCAAAGCGAACCTTACCGACCCAACCAACGCTACTTACTTTTCATGGCGCGGTCCCACCACCGCCGGCAGCGCCGCCTACTACCGCATCCAGGGGCCGAACCTCTTTATCGAATGGGCACCGCAAAGCATGGGCGGAAGCGCCATCAACCACATCCACGCCATGTACCGCGAGCCCGGCAATGACTACGGCGCACTGATTCCCTAATGAAACCGCATCCTACTCTTTTAGCAGTTTATCTGGCTATCGGCATGGCCACGCCTGTCCATGCGCACCGCATGGAGGGGCTCTTGCAGGCATCGCTGGTGGAAGTGCGGGCATCAGAAATCCGCGTGGAAGTTACCTTGTCGCCCGGCATGGATGCAGCACGAGCAGTAACACGGCTAATCGACACCAACGGCGACGGAAGCCATTCCAAGGACGAAACCAACGAATGGTCCAGGCTCTTCGTGGCCGAACAAAATGTGACCGTGAACGGCCAGCCCCTGTCTCTCAAGCTGGATGCCATGCGCACTAACCTTCCGGCTGAAATGAGCGATGGTCATGCGACAATCGCAGTGAACTTCACAGCCATCCCCAGCGAGCCGTGGCATGGGGCGCAAACCATCGTCTGTACCAACCACTACCAGCCCATCCACTCAGTATATCAATCCAACGGACTCATCCCCAAGGACCCAAGCGTCCACATTTTAAGCCACCGGCGCGATGCCGCCCAGCAGGCACTGACACTCAATGCGGAATTTTTGGATAGTTTCCCAGAGACCGTCTCCAATAAATCAAAACAGCCCCGCCCTGCCGATCCATCATCCTGGTTGCTAGGGACAGGGCTGACCGGAGCAGTCCTTGCCGCTCTCTACAGACACCGCAGCAAACCCGCCTAGGCCAAAGCCCGGCTGCTTAAATACCCTTGCGGCAGCCTTTGATTCAAGGGGGGGGGGGGGC
>JAYVJI010000889.1:0-3753 GCA_043769435.1 Verrucomicrobiota bacterium | reverse complement strand
CCCCGAGGTCGATGAGCATATCTGCGACTAGTGGAGTCACTGTGAAAGCATCCGGATCCAGCTGTAGTTTATCCATGCCGGTGCGGCTCATGGCGGTTGTGAGTTCATCTGCCTCGGGGTTGCGGGGGGTGCCGTCGGACCAGCGCAGGATGCTGAAGAGAGGGCCTGCGGTGACATCGAAAGCACCTGCGGTGGAATCCCAGACGTCGCGGGCTATGAGCAGGCAATCCATGGCGGCTTCATGCACGTCCACGACCCGTCCGGCGGGACTGCCGTTGATTCGGCTGATGTCGCTCCATGCTACATAGCGGCTGAGTTCCTGCTCCAGCCGGTCGATGTCCTCAAAGACAGCATGTGCTGCCAGCGCCGCGGCGGATGCGTCTACCTGTCCGATGGTTATCGAAAAGTGAGTGGCCATGGCATCATGACCATAGCGGTGGAGGACGGGTTCAGTCATTGCTGGACGTCCAGTTTCGGCCATGGTGCCTCCGCCGCCCGGGCTAGGTATTTCTGCCAAAGTGCCTCATCAATGTACACCGTGAGGCTCTGTGAGGGATGAAGAGTCAGGCTTTGTTTGGTAAAGCCTGCCTCAAAAGCGCCCAGTTGACCGGCGGCCTCTAACTGATGCTTCAGGACCTCATCCGCTGCGGCGCTCACGAGCAGGACGCTGGAGCCGGCGATATCCATTGCACCGCCTTGCCATTGATAGTTTGGAAACTTACGCAGATACCAAGGCAGCGGCCATCCTCCGTTTGGATCGTTCTGGGTTATCTTCAGATCAATCCCCTTGTCGTCGATTTCGGTAAACCTCGTGAATCTAGCAACCCACTCACGCACGTCTGGGGATGTCATACTGTAGTTGTAAGGAAGCCGAGAATCCTTCTCAAAATTCTGCGTGGTGCGCCATGCCATGAGGCCCATGTGGGCAGTGAGGACCAGCAGTATGGCCATCATAATGTTCCGTGCCCAGCGGTTTAGGAAAGCATTTACCATAACTTGAGCACCCAATCCAGCCATGAGGATGAGGGCATGCCATGCGCCCATGATGCACCAGGGTGTCTTATAGCTGATGGAGGAATAGATCACGAACGTGGTGACGCCGTAGACAGCGAGGAACCTGAGGAGGTGGTGGGTTTGCTGACGCCCGGGCTTGCTAACGAATGCGGAGATGGCACCAATAGCGGAGAGGATGAGGATCACGCGTTCCGTTAGGATCATCAGCGGGCTGGGGTTGATGCCCAGCCTCGACAGCCAGCGGGGGAAGTCCAGGAACGCTGCCTCCGGAGAGGGGCTCCCACTGGCGGCCAGGGCTCCACCCCAGAGCAGCTTCAGGTAATAAAAAAACTCCTTTTGATGTCCCTGACCGCCCGCGCGATCAAGCATGAGGAAGTAGGTATTGAAGCTGTTCCAGACGGCTGTCCAGTCGGTCAGGCATTTTGAAAAACAAAGGATGGAAGCTCCCGCTGCACAACCAAGCCAGAGCATGGCCTGACGCGCCCGCAGTGGTGAGCGGCGGTTGCGGTTTACCACTGTCAGGCCTGCTCCGGCGGTGAAGAACTCCGCTGCATAAACGACAAAAAGCCCTGCGCCCATCGCCATGAAATGCAGCACGCAGGTTTCCTTGGTGGCGTGCATGAGGCCGGCACAGATGCCGCTCCACGCCATCCATGAGTTCTTCCTGGTAATATAATAGCGCCACCCGCAGGCGATGCAGCCGAAGGTGAAAACGACTAGGAGCACCTCCATGATGTAGTAACGGCTGTAAAAAACCATCAGCGGAGAGACCGCAGTGAAGAGTGCGGCCCATGCCAGAGACATGCGGCTCATACCGTCCTTCACCAGCACCAGCAGGAGGACTAGGGCGATGCCATACAAGGCTGGGACCAGCCGGAGCTTGCTCTCAGTCATGTCGATCCAGCGGGTCCCGGTCAGCGCCATGATGGGGACGGTGGAGTAGAGAAGGGTAGGACCATGGTGGTCGCGCGGATCGTATTCATATTCTCCTTCCAGCAGCTGGTGGAGTTTCACCGCTTGGGTGCTTTCGTCTACGTGCATGGGCTTGGACTCGCGGGCCGTCAGCCTCAGTACACACGCAGCGATGATCGCGATGAGGATGAAAATGAGTGCCCGTGACAGATCCGAGGCATCGGCACGGGCCTGGGGGGATGATAACTTCACGTGGTAAAGGCGGTCAGTTTTTGAAGATAAAGAATTTGCGGCAAATGAAGTTGATCAGAACATTTGGCAGCACAAACCCAAAGGTGGCGGCCCAGGTGGGCCAGTTGAGGGAATAGGTGAGCCAAAACTGAACGAGCCCACCACAAACGGCCCCGGGCAGATTCACCACCGAAAAGAGGAGAAATTCCCTCACGATGCTGTGCCTGCCCTGCTGAAAAACCCAGCGCGTATTGAGCCAGTAGACTAGGGCGTTGGAAAAAAGGAATGCGATACCGTTATTGGGGAGAGAGGCTAGGGCGCGCTGATAGTGGTCCGGGCAATTGCCTTCCAGACCCGGGATAAGCCAGCGAGCAGAGGCGAACGCGACACTGAGATGCACCACGAGCGCAGCCGCGCCGCAGAGACCGTATTTCAGGAACTGTAAGGCCGGATGCACCTCCCGGCTGCTCAGCGCACGGATGAGCGTGCGGATGTCATTTTGTCGAATATAGCGAAACAATTCACCCATGTTAGGCGGTGAAGCCGCATCCGCCCTCCTGAAAGCGGAATTTCCACTGGAAGCCAAATCAGATTTTTCTGTATGGGCATCCCCGAGCCGCCGGGATCAGGGTAAGTACCGAACTTGCGCCCGCTGGAACATTGATGCAGAATTCACTGATTCCTTCTCTATTCGCTATCATGCTACGCTTCCTGCTCCCTTTCCTGCTGACTGCCCGGTTTTGCTATGCGGTGGATCCTCCAGAAGAGATACGCCTGGCTCCGCTGAAGACGCTAGACGGTTACTTTCCTTTTGAACCGCCTGCGGATAGATCTGCATGGGAGCTGAGGTCGGCCACTGTGAAGCGTCAGCTGCAGATCGCTCTGGGCCTGCATCCCCTGCCTGCCCGCACTGAATTAAACCCGGTGATCCATGGGAAAGTGGACTGCGGTGCGTACACTGTGGAGCGCGTCATTTTTGAATCCATGCCCGGCTTTTACGTCACCGGGAGCCTCTTCCGTCCGGGTGGACGCACAGGCAAACTGCCGGTGGTAATGTGTCCTCATGGCCACTGGCCCAATGGCCGGTTCCTGCGGCAAACCGAGGGTGAAATTTCTGAAGCGCTCAGGACCGGGGCGGAAGTGCAGCCTGCTGCGGCGGGAGCGCCCTTGCAGGCCCGTTGTGCCGGACTGGCCGGGATGGGCTGCATCGTTTTTCACTATGACATGATAGGCTATGCGGACAGCGTGCAGCTGAGTCTCGACCTCGCGCACCACTTCAAGACTCAGCGTCCTGACATGAATGCGGCCGAGGGCTGGGGGTTCTTCAGTCCCCGCGCTGAAGGGGAACTGCACAGTGTCATGGGCCTGCAAATCTGGAATTCCATACGTGCTCTCGATTTTGTGGCCTCATTGCCTGATGCCGACCCGGAACGCATCGGAGTGACTGGTGCGAGTGGTGGCGGGACGCAGACCTTCCTGCTCTGCGCCCTAGATCCCCGTCCCGCTGCGGCATTCCCCTGTGTGATGGTCAGCACGGCCATGCAGGGCGGCTGCACTTGCGAGAATGCCTCGCTGCTTCGTTCCATCACCGGCAAT
>JAYVJI010000888.1:0-3045 GCA_043769435.1 Verrucomicrobiota bacterium | reverse complement strand
GACCTGACCTAACATGACCTAACCTAACATGACCTAACCTAACGGAGAGCACTGGCCGGGGGAGCAAGGCGCTTCCCCGGTCCCTTACGGGGCGCAGTGCTCAACGCAGGGCTCACACGGCTTACAGATCAGTATGGGCAGTGTGTATGTTAGGTAGAGATCGTTAGTTAGAGATCATAAGGCGGTGCGTGATGCGTAGCATGGCGGGGCTCCCGGGCATGGGTAGCCCTCAAAAGCAAAAACAGGCGCGCGGTGACATCCGCACAATTAGAACCTGCATGGCGGCCATGGTGCCTGTCCTCATTCCCCCGCTTGAGAATATCTTACCACGTTGGACGGGTGCTCATGGCAGAAAACATTCGTGATGATATCAGCTATGATGACGAGGCAGGCCCTGCGCTGCGCCGGCGGCGACGGGTCATGTCCGATGATGGCGACACCGGCCCGGTGATTCCCGACCAGGAGGAAAGGGACTCGCGGCTGGAGCGGGAGATGGCGGAGAGAAGGGCAGCGGGCGAGGCGCTCCGGGTGGAAGTGAACAGTGCCGGACGCAACCTCAGTGCCACTTTCTGGGGTCAGGCATGGAACCGGAATCTCATGGCCTACAGCCACTTTGAAAGCCGCATGCCGCGCGGGCGCACGGCCTTCCGCAGCGGCAAGGTGATGGATCTGTCGATCGAGCAGGGAAAGGTCGCCGCCCTCGTCGCCGGAGCGCGGCTGTTTGAGGTCAGCATCGCTATCGCTCCACTGGACGAGGAGGTCTGGCTGTCGCTGCAGGGAAAATGTCAGGGCCGTATCGCCGGGCTGGTGGAACTGCTGAGCGGTGAGCTGAGTGATGAAGTCATGGCCTTGGTCTGCCAGCCTGAGCAGGGGCTTTTTCCCTCTCCTGGAGAGATTCGCTGCTCCTGTAGTTGCCCGGACTATGCCGACCTCTGCCAACACGCTGCGGCGGTGCTTTATGCGACGGGGAGCAGGCTGGATGACTCTCCTGCCCTGCTCTTCACGCTGCGCGGAGTGCTGCCAAATGCACTCGTCGCTGAAAATCCCGCCGGGGCCATCGCCCACCTGACGGCCCCGGTCCCGATCAGCGAATCCAGAGCCGGGGCCCTAGCCGGCGTGGATTTGAGCGACATTTTTGGCGTGGAGCTCAACGATACAGATCTGCTTTGATCTCCACTTTTGACAAAACTTTTACAGAGAATTCACCGTGCCATGAGGTAATTTCTGCTGCATGTGGCATTCTGGTATACGGACGCAGCATCTTCTGCGGCTAGCAACACACAACCTGATACACCTATGAAAATGAAAAGAGTTCCCACCATTATACTCGCCCTGGCATTCACTGGCCTGGCCGGGTCCGCCTTTGCTCAGGCTCCGCCCGTACTTCCGGAGCCGGCAGTTCCTCAGGCCGCGGCAGTTCCAGCAAGTGGAGGCGTTGCCGATCCCTTTGTCAAAGAGAAGACGCAGCTTGTGAGCCCGGCTGATCCCTTTTCCACTCCCGCGGCATCAGTAAGCGAGTGGCCAAAGGAAGGGCTCCTGATGATGGAGGTATTCTCACTGCCTCATACCCTGGGACGGAAAGCCATGCGGCAAAATCCTACTCAATCTGGCCTGTATGCTTGGCTGGATAAGCAGCTGGACAAAGCGGATACGGAAGTGGCTCTGGAGCACCTGAGTGTTTTGCGCGTCCGCAGCGGCCAGCGGAGCAAGGTAGAGGAGATCGTGGAATACCCAAGGCCAACAGAATTTGATCCTCCGCATATTCCCCAATACTATTCCCCCACACCTCCAACGATCCCTCCCGCCCCCCCCACACCCGCGCCAACCCCTAACCCGACACCCACGCCGACACCCGCCCCAATGCCCGCGCCGGCACCCGCCCCGACACCCGCTGGAGCCCACGGCGAAGTGGGAACCTGCGGGCCGGAATGCAGTCCAGGGAGCAAATCCCCCTCCAAGCCATGGCCCTACACTCCCACTACGCCAACCAGCTTCGAGATTAGGAACATCGGCTGGACCACGGAGGCTGAACTGAACATCAACGACGATGGTAAAACAGCGGACCTCAACATAGCGCCGGAGTTCAGCAAACTGATTGCGAGACTGCCCATAGGAATCAATGAGGAAATCATATTGCCGGTGTTTGAAACCCAAAAGCTCGCTGCCCAGATCTTCGCCACCGTAGGCAAGCCAACCCTCATAGGAAGCATGAACCCGCCTATCGGCACGGGAGTCAATGGCTCCAACGATGACAACCGGGTATGGTTTCTCTATGTTACCGTGATCCAGCCTGAATAGGATCCCCTCCGTGAGCAGCCTCCACGACTCATCTATACCCGGGCTGCGTCCGGGACTGACGCTGGCCATCATGCTCGCTGCGGCGGGCATGATGCTGGCGGGCGGGGTGTGGCTGGCCAGAAGAACAGAGCAGGTCCGCCTTCCAGCAGACCGGGCTCTGCTCAGAGAAGCAGCGGGGCAGCTCCAGACTAGGATCAGCAGCATGGAAGGCATTTTTCAGGGCCACCTGCAGCGCATCTCTCAGCTGTTGGAGAATTTTGCGGACCCTGAATTCATCAGGCTGGAGGCGGCAAACATCGAAGGCATCGCTCACTATTCGGTGTTCACGCTGGACGAGCCGGTTCCCGTTTCAGTGACGCTTTCCGGGTTTGGATCACCGCCGCTGCCCGAGTTGGTGAGCGCGGGGAAACGTTCCCGGGCCTTCAGCATAGCGGTGCCGCGCGAGTCGGTCTTTCAGCCGGATATGGTGGTAGGCACGCCCGACTCCGGCTGGCTGGGCAGGCCGGCTGATTCCTGGCTGGCGTGGTGGCGGCGCCTTGATGCCAACCGCGCCGTCGTTTTCGTGATCAGGGGGAAATCTGTCAGGGATGCTATGAACCGTGAGCTTACCACTGCGCTGCGGGCACTCTGGGCTCCCGTCCGTGCGGCTGGCGGCCCCACCCGGATGGAGGGCCCCGGCGGGCAGCGGCTGGCTGGTGCACCAGCCAGAGGAGATGGCCCGCCGGATCTCATCCTACCGATGATGAG